>NZ_JBSHML010000005.1:0-222047 GCF_053645335.1 Dietzia sp. NPDC055340
GGCCCGGGCAGATGCCCGGGCCCTTCCGCTGTCCACCGCCGGGCCCACCGGGTCCACTCGGGTGGTATCAGCCGGGCAGCGTGATCCCGTCGACCTGGTCGATACGCGCGACGACCCGCTCATAGATGTCGGTCAGCATCCGCACCTCGTCGTCGCTGATCACGTCGACGAACAGTTCCCGGACCTTCTCCACGTGCTTGGGCGCGACGGAACCGATCGCCTCGGCCCCCTGTTCGGTCAGCGTGACGATGGTTCCGCGCCCGTCCTCGGCGCACTCGTTCTTGGCGACCAGTCCGCGACCCTCCATGCGCCGGACCTGATGGGACACGCGGCTACGGTCCCAGCCGAGGGCCGCGCCCAGGTCACGGGCGCGGAGTCCACCGCGTTCGGACTCGCTGAGGCTCACCAGCACGGCGTAATCCGACTGCGACATCGCAGCATCCCGCTGTAGCTGGCGCTCGACTGCGAGGTCGAGCAGCTGATTCATGTCTCGGTACCTACGCCACATGCGCTGCTCTTCATCGTTCAACCAGCGTGTCTCGCTCATACGACCATTCAAGCACGGGCAGGGGCCGGTACCGGCGTCAGGCACCGCCGCGCGGACGGGGTCAGATAGCGGTGTTCACTCCGTACTCTGACCGGATCGACGCATCACATGGGTACGCGCGCCACCGATCCCTGCGAACCTCGCCCGGTCACAGGTGAGCACGATGACCTGGGAGGTCGTCGCAGCCGCGGCGATGACGGCCCCCATGGTCAGCCTGCGTGTGGGGTCGGTGTAACCCATCGTGTCGTCCAGGAACACCGGAACCCCGTCCGTGCCGACGAGGCGGGCACAGGCGATCCGGACGATGACCGCCAACTGTTCCCTGGCGCCGCCGGACAGCGAGTCGTAGTTCACGGTGACGCCGCCGATCCTGCGCGAGAGGATCGTCAGATCGTCGCCGAGCCGCACGTCGAACTCCCGGCCGTACACCAGAGCACCGAGCTCTACGACCGCTCGATGAAAGGGCTCCTGGTAGGCGCGCAACGCCTCGGAACGGCGCGCGGTCAGGGTGCGGTGCAGCAGATCTGCTGCGCGGGCGCGACGCCACAGGGCGCCATTCTCCCGCTCCGCCTCGTCCAGCTCCCTCTCGGCGGCCGACACATCGCCCAGACGTCCCTGATCACCGATCGCGTTCACCCGCCCCAGCGCGGTGGCCACCGCGCCGGCGGACTCGCGCTCCTCGTTCCGCAGTGTCGCAAGCGACGCCCGGGCGTTCTCCAGCAACTCCGGAGGAGCGTCGGACAGCGCCTCATCGAGAGATGCGCGAGCCGCCCGCGCGGATTCCCGGGCCTCCTCGAGCCTGGCGCGGGTCAGCTCCTCGGCTCCGGCCAGCTCCGCGTCCGCCGTGACCGCGCGGGCCGCGTCGAGGACCCGGGCCCGTTCCTCGAGCCGCGACTCCCCCTCCTCGGCCAGCGCGGTTCGCGTGGCGTACACCGTGCGGATGGTCTCCGCCTCGGTCGCCGCTGCGCGATCCTCCGCCCGCCGCGAGGACAGGGTCTCTTCCGCCTGAGCCGCCACGACCACGGGGTCGGACTCCGGGCCTTCGTCCGCAGACGCGCCGGATCCGATGTCCGGCGACGTCCCCTCCGCCGCCCGGTCCTCCACCCCTTCGGGGTCTTCCGCG
Source organism: Dietzia sp. NPDC055340 (assembly GCF_053645335.1). Classification (NCBI taxonomy): domain Bacteria; kingdom Bacillati; phylum Actinomycetota; class Actinomycetes; order Mycobacteriales; family Dietziaceae; genus Dietzia; species Dietzia sp. NPDC055340. The sequence goes on from NZ_JBSHML010000005.1 coordinate 1,671, forward strand.
GCCTCGTCCGCGCCGAGCCGTTCTCGTAGAGCGTCCCTGCGGGCACAGAGATCGTCGAGAGTCTCCCCGCTGAGCAGGTCCGCCCGCCTCCGGCGCAGTGCCTCGACCTGGGCGCGGAGTGCGTCGGCGCGTCGAGCGCGGTCCTCCGCCTCCTCCCGATCCGCCACCCCGAGCTTCCCGAGTAGCGCGGCCAGACGCGCTCGCGCCGAGGTCTCGTCGCGGCGCACGGTGTCCGTATCGCCGGCCGGCACCACGGTCAGCGAGACATCTCCCACCTCGAACACGGTGTCCTCGACGATGCGTTGGGACCATCCGGGATCGGCGTCCCGCGCCTCGCCGGAGACGACGACCTCGCCACTGCCCGCGACTTCGACAGTCGGAGCACTTGCATTGCTGCGCACGACGGCTTCTCGCAGCGTCTCATCAGCAGACCGGATCTCGTCGACCGCGTCGGCCGAGATCTCCACCTCGGAAAGCTGCGTCCCGGTGACCGCCAGGTCGTCGCCGACGGACGTGGCGGTCTCGATGAGCTGCTCGAGTCGCGTGAGCTCGCTACGGCGGTGCTCGCGGTCCCGGGCCTCGCGGGCCTCGTCGAGGTGCGCCCGCGCTCGTGTGAGATCCGCCTCGGCCGCCTCCAATGCCGACCGTGCCGCCTCGGCACGCTCCTCGGCCGGTGCCAGGCGCTCGCCCTCGGTGTCGACGGCGGCGCGAGCATCTGCGGCCCTGCGGCGTTCCCGCTCGACATCCTCCACAAGCGTCGCTCGTTCCCGGGTGCCGCGCACGGCCGCATCGTGTTCGGCGGCCGCCCGATCGACCTCGGTGTCCGCGGCGGAACTGATCTGCCTCCGATCGGCCACCACCAGCCCGGCTGCCTCCAGCCGTGCCACCTCCGCCTCCACGGTCCTCAAGGACTCGGTGTGGGCCCGGTGCACCGCCGCCTGCGCGGCATGATCGTCAACAGCGGCGTCCAGCTCGGCATGGCCGGCCCGGGCGGCGGACAGCGCTGTGCGTGCCTCAACCATCCGGGCCTCCGACCTGGCCAGCTCGCCGGTCGGCTCGCCTCGCCGCGTGGTGAGATAGCGATTGCGTTCCTCCGCGACCCGCGAGATCAGGTTGTCGTCCCCCGTCGGGTCCTCACCACCGGCCGCCGCATCGAGAGCCCGACGCAAGGAGTCCATTCCCCTGGCCGCGTCGACCTGCCCGATCGGCTCGTCCTGAGCGATGCGCAGCGCCCGCCAGAGCGAGCGGTCGACTCGTCGTTCCAGCAGGTCACGTACGTGATCGTGCGCGTCGTCCCCGGACATCGCCTGCCGGGCCGACCCGGGGAACTCCAGGGACGTCCGCTTACCCCGGACGAACTCCTTGCGGTACAGCATCCGTTGGTCGTCGATCGTGAACTCGGCCTCGACCACCACCGGGACATCCCTGCCCACCGGACTGGACGCCTTGACGTCCGCGCGACCGGACGACGCTTTGTGCTCGAGGAGCATGTCGAGCGCATCCATGAGGCTGGTCTTGCCCGACTCGTTGGGCCCCTCGACCACGAGGACCCCACGGTGTGGGACCTCGACCTCCTCACGGGTCACGCCCCGGAAGTCCTCGAGCATCAATCGGTGCAGGATCATCGTGTCCCCCCGTCCACGAATCGGTACAGCAGACTGAGTGCATGTCCGGCGTCCTCGGCCTCCGGACCACCGGCCGAGGCCATCTCCATCAGGTCCGCCACCGCCCGCCCCGCGTACCCGTCGACGAGGTCGGTGAGATCGGTGTCGTCCGCACGCACGACCAGATGGGTGCGCGTCTCGCGCAGATAGGCGCACGCGAACAGCGCCGACCACCGGTCCACCTCCTCGTCGATCCGCGCACGCAGGGCGACCCCGACGGTTCCGGTCAGCCCCAGCTTCAACACCGTGCGGGGCTTGTCCTCGATCGCCTCGATCCGCGTGGCGAGCGCATCCAGGTCCGCGTCCGTGTCGATCTGTGCATTGAGCGCGAGGAATGACCAACGACCGGTCCGCAGGGGTGTCACCGTGGATCCCCCGCGCCGGCCACCGGGGAGCGCGCGCTCGAGCTCGACGAGCAGGGCGTGACCGGAATCCTTCTCCACATCGTCGAAGTCCGTCGTCTCGGGGCTTCCCGAGAACCAGACCCGCTCCCCCGAGCCCACGCGGGTGACCGAATGGCGATCACCGAGAGCCACATAGTCGAGCCGCCCGGAGTCGACGGCCTGCTCGAGCGCGGAGACGGCGATCGCCTCCACCGAGGGCGAGTGCCCGCCGAAGACCTCGTCGGTTCCACCGTGTGCCACCAGGACGCGCAGCGCCGCGGACGGCTCGAGGGATTCCAGCAACGTGGGCAGGCGGGAGGGGTCAGGCCGCTTGGAGGTCCACGGGATGCCGACCACCTCGACCCCGGGGAGAACCTCGACCGGGCCGGATCCGTCGAGAACGACGACGGCGCCGCCCTCGACCGCCGACGAGAAGTCCCGACACCGCAGAACCGACGACACATCCAGCGGGTCGTGATTACCCGGCAGCACGAGGACGGGGACGGGGAACGACGCCAACACCTCGGCCGCGCGGAGCACCACGGACCTGGGGACCGCGTTGTCCTCGAACGCGTCACCGGCCACGACGATGAACTGCGCACCGTGCTCCGTGGCGAGATCACCGAGCGATTCCACCGCGGCCAGCCGGTCCGCGGTGTAGACGGCCTGCGACTCGTCACCCAGGAACCTCCTGGTCATGCCGAGCTGCCAGTCGGCCGAGTGGAGGAATCGAACGGTGTCGCCGTCCCGTGGGGTGGTCATGGTCGCATCGTAGGTCGCGGGTACGACAGCGGTCCCGGACGGCTCTGCCGTCAGCGCGATCGGTAGTCGCCGAACGCGTCGAGGAAGTCCTCGAGATCGGCGACCACGCGCAACTGCTCGAGCGGGTCGTTGGTCGCGGCGGCCGCCATCCTTCTGGTGACCGGGGCGTCCAGCAGATCCTCGAGCCCGGCCGGTGCGGGCGAGGGCACCGTCGGCAGTAGCGGGTCACTGCCCCACAGACTCTCCTCCACATCGACACCCACCGTGTCGCCCTCGCCGCCGGGGCCCCTCAGTACAGCGCCCAACTGGTCGGCGCCCAGGCCACGCAACTCGAACATCACCTGAGGCGAGGCATCCCACCACTCGACCATGACGTACGCCGCCGCCAGGACGTGACGACAGGGCCCGGTCTGCACAGGGCAGTGGCACGAGTAGGAGGTCGCGCCGTGGACCGCGGGCAGCAGCAGGAAGCCGATCGTGTCCGAGAAATCCCCGGCCAACGCGCCGAGCACCCCGTTCTCCTCCTGCCGAAGGGCCGTGCGGAGTGCGTCCGCGTCCGTCTCGTCCAGTGGCGCGAACGTGAACTCGACCGTGAAGGGCCGGGGTCTGGTGCTCTCGACGTCGCAGCGGACCGTCCGGCCCGAGTGTCCCAGGGACAGGACCTTGTCATTGCGCGCGTCGGTCCGGGCCAGGTGCGCTGCCCCGCGGGAGACCCCGGATTCGAGATCGCTGACCCACCGCCTGGCCCACATGTGCGCGCCGAACGGCCCGGCACGGGAGCGTGCCTCGATTCCCCGTCCGCTCTTCACGGTTCTTCCACCCCCTCATCGGTCAGGGCGACCAGCGCGCCCAGCTCCGCGTCGTCCAGCTCGGTCAACGCTCCGGCCATCGGCCCCAGGGTCAGCTCCGCCAGATCCCGCTTGGCCTCCAGGAGTTCGTCGATGCGATCCTCCACCGTGCCGGGGGCGACCAACGTCCGTACCTGGACCACCCGGGACTGGCCGATGCGGTGGACCCGGTCCGTGGCCTGGTTCTCCACCGCCGGGTTCCACCACCGGTCCAGGTGCACGACGTGGTTGGCCTCGGTCAGGGTCAGACCTGTGCCGCCGGCGCGCAGGGACGCGAGCATCACCGGGGGGCCACCAGGACTCTGGAACCCGCGGACCATCTCGGTCCGGGCCGCGGCGGTGACGCCGCCGTGCAGAAACGGCACCGCCGCGGCGGCCCGACGCTCCAGCATCGGGAGGATGAGGTCCCCGAAAGCCCGGTACTGGGTGAAGAGCAGGACCTTCTCGTCGCTGGCGAGGATCTCGGTCAGCACCTCGTCGAGCGCGGCGAGTTTGCCCGACCTGTGGCGCCCTCCGCGAAGGAGGGCCGAACCGTCGCCGAGATAGTGGGCGGGGTGATTGCAGACCTGCTTGAGTGCCGTGAGCCCGGACAGGATGGCACCCTTCCGAGCGGCGCCCTCCGACTCCTTGACCTGTTCCAGCATGTCCTCGACCACCGCGCGGTACAGGGTCGCCTGCTCGCGCGTCAGAGGAGCGTCCACCCGGATGTGCTGCTTCTCCGGCAGATCGGAGACCACCCGCGGATCCGATTTGAGCCTGCGTAGGACGAACGGCCCCGCGAGCGCCCGGAGCCGGGACGCCGCGGCCTCGTCGCGATGGGACTCGATCGGCACCGCGAACCGCGCGCGGAAGGTACTCGCCGATCCCAGGGCCCCGGGGTTGGCGAACTCCAGGACCGCGCGGAGCTCATCGAGTCGGTTCTCGACCGGCGTGCCGGTGAGCGCGATCCGGTGCTCGGCGGGGATCGCCATGAGCGCCCGTGACACGCCGGTCGACGGATTCTTGATGGTCTGCGCCTCGTCCGCCACGAGTCGGCGCCACGGTACCTCGGACAGCATGTCGACATCCCGGGCAGCGGTGCCGTACGAGGTCAGCACCAGATCGGCTGCTGCGAGCCGCTCGGCCGCCCCCTCGTCACGATCCCGCTCGGGTCCGTGATGGGTCATCACCGACAACTCCGGCGCGAACGTCGACGCCTCTCTGGCCCAGGTGGACAGCAGGGTCAGTGGCGCGACGACCAGGGTCGGGCCGACCCGACCGATCGGCTCGCCGGTCGGGCCCACGGCGCCGACCTCGGAGGCGGTGAGGGCGAGCACCTGCATCGTCTTGCCCAACCCCATGTCGTCCGCGAGGACCGCGCCGGTATCGGCGCGCGAGAGCGCGGTGAGCCAGCGCAACCCCTCGAGTTGGTACGGGCGTAGAGTCGCCCGGAACCAGTCGGGAAGATCGACCACGATCGACGACGACGAGGGGATCCAGTCCAGGGTCGGGGGCGCGTTCACCTCGACGCCCTCGGCCTCCTCGGACATCAGCGCCGCCGCGAGCGCGGGGGCGGTCACCCGGCCGCCCCTGCGCGCGGCGAGGAAACGGGCCGCACGACGCAGTGCTCCGGAATCCGCCCGGACCCACTGCCCGCGAAGTCTGACCAGATCCGACGCGTTGTCCAGGAGCATCTGCACCTCGGTGGCGTCCAGCGGCTCGTCGTCGACGATCATCTCCCAGTTGACATCGCTGAGCTGGTCCACACCGAGCCGCCTACCCGAGTCGACGGTCTCCGTCCCCGGCTCCGACACCACGACACGCACCGCGGTGCGGACCCGCGTCCATGCCCGCGGGAGCAGAACCTCGACGCCCCGGCCTCGCAGGGCCTCCACCCCCTCGTCGACCAGCTCCACCACGAGCTCGGTGGGAAGGAGCAGATCCGGTCCGCCCCGCGCGGGGATCGCCCGTCCCAGCGGGGGCCACGACCGGACGGCCCTCTCGGCGACGTCGCCCACCGCATCCGTGACCACCGAGGGATCCGGCAGCTCGGCGTAGGGGCGGAGCGAATCGGTGCCGGTCCGCACGAGGACCTCGAGGCGCCACAGGACCTCACCCCCGCCCTCGCCCGTGGACGAATCGTCGGAGGTCTCCCCCGCATCGTCGCCGAACTGGGGCTCGACGATGCGGAACACCACTTCCACGTCCCGGGCCGCGGCCGCCCGACCGAACTCCGCCACGGCGCCGGCCAGCGCCTGGCCGCCGGAGGGCACATCCGCTCCGATAATCAGTGCCGTGCCCAGCGCACTGCGGCGATCCCTGGCAAGTGGCGCGAGCGCCGTGCGCGCATGCTGGTCCGTGAGCGCGTCGAGCAGACGATCCAGCTCTTCGCGGCTCGTGACCAGTCCATGACACCGGGACAGGCTCTCCGCGGCCCACGCACTCACGACCGGTGACGCCGCCAGAGACCACCCGGCCACCCAGCCCCCCTCGAAACGACTGAGTTCCGGAACGAGATGCCCCGACCGGACGAAGGCGCCGACACCGGCCGACAACGCGGCCAGGGCCCGTAGCGCCGCGCCCGCCCAGAGCGCTCCGCCCTCTCCGACCCCGGCACCACCGGGACGCCCGGCGCCCACGGGGGGTTCACCGGCCTCGAGGAGCCGACACAGATCGATGGCGGCGCCGACCGAGATGCGGATGCCCGGGACCCGCGCCTCGCGGACCCTGCCCTCGACGGGAACGCGCACGGCGAGCTTGTGGGTGAGCGAATACCGCTCGAGGAACTCGACGACCGCCGCGGGCGCCCCGGCCCGTCCCACCGCCGTCACCGATCCGGCCGGCGCAACGGACCCCGGCCGCCGCAATCCCGTCTCACACCACAGACCGACGGCCCCCGACTGCCACACGGCGTGCAGGCGCGGTTCGGGTGTCTGGGTCACGCCCACATGTAAGCACGCAGGTCCGACATCGGGTCGGCGATGACCCCGGCGACCCCTCGTAGTCCTCCTTTCCACAGGCCCGGCCACCTCCACAGGTCCCGCCCTCTCCGCCCCTCGACGCGCAGGTCGGGCGCGACCGCGCACGGATACTCATCCCGTGGCAGGAAAGCTCCCTCCGATCCCCCGACGAGCACTGGCGTTGTTCGTGCTCACGGCAGCTGTGCTCGCGCTCGTCGTGGTGCTCGGTCAGCCCCGCGGATCCGCCCCCGGGAGCCCGACGCGGGACCGTGTCGCCCCGCTCCTCGACGCGGTCTCCGTGGTCCCTGAACGACCCGCGATACCCGGGTACGAACGGGACTGTTCCGGCGACTTCGCCTGCGTGTTCGGGCCCGCCTGGAGCGACGTGACCGGGGCGCCCGGCGGCGGCAACGGGTGTCCCACCAGGCAGGACGTCCTCGCCCGTGACATCCACACCGGCGCCGGCGCCACGACGGGCGCGTGCGCGGCCCCCTCCGGGGTGTTGGTCGACCCGTACACCGGTCGCACGGTCGACGTGGGCGGGTCAGGCGTGAGGGGAATCCATATCGACCACGTCTTCCCGCTATCGGCCGCCTGGGACCTCGGCGCGTGGGAATGGACCGCACGACGCCGCGCGGAGTTCGCGAACGACATCGACCACAACCTCGTGGCCGTCACCGGGGACGTCAACACCCGCAAGAGCGACTCCACCCCCGCCGACTGGCTGCCACCCGATCCCGCGCGACATTGCTTCTACGCCGCCCGCTACCTCACGGCCGCGATCGCCTACGGGCTGCCCGTGACCGATGCAGACCATGACGCGCTCTCGCGCGCGGTCAGCAGATGCCCGGGGTAACGCCGACGCCCCCGCCCGTGAACGGGCCGGGGCGTCACCGGGGGTCGGAGCTGTCAGTAGCGGTCGCGGCTGCCACCAGAGCGGCCGCGGAATCCGCCGCCACCACCACGGCGGTCGTCGTCCCGGCGCGGACCGCCCCCGCGGCGGTCATCGCCACCCCGGTATCCACCACGGTCGTCGCGTCGGTCATCGAACCTGCCGCCACGGCGGTCACCGCCCCGGTCGTCGCGGTCCCCACGCTGGCCGCGGTATCCGCCACCACCACGCGGCTTACCGCCCCGGTCATCCCGGTACGAGCCCGGTCGGCCCGACGGCGGACCGGAGTCCGGACGGATGTCGATCTCGGCACCGCCGACGACGATCCCCTTCATCGACTCGATCTGATCGGCCGGCAGATCCGCCGGGAGTTCGACGACGGAGTGATCGAAACGGATGGAGATGCGACCGATGTCACCGCCGCGGAGTCCCGCCTCGTTCGCGAGCGCACCCATGATCGAACCGGGCTTGACGTTGTTCCGCTTGCCCACGGCGATCCGGTACTGCGCCATGTCCTTGCCCGACCGCGACGGACGCGGGCCGTCGGAGAAGTCCCGCGCCGGACGATCCCGACGATCATCGCGACGTCCGTCCCGGTGATCATCGTGACGCTCACGGCGCTGCGGCCGCTCGGGCTCACGCATGAGGAACTCGTCGGAGTTGCGGGACTGGGTGGCGAGCGCCGCCGCGATATCCGCCATCGACACCGAATGCTCGGACGCGTAGTCCTCGACGAGTCGACGGAAGAGCGCGAGATTGGAGTCGTCCAGGCTCTCGGTGATCGACTGGGCGAACTTGGCCATCCGCATCTCGTTGACGTCGTCCACGCTCGGCAGCTGGATCTCGGTCAACGGCTGGCGGGTCGCGCGCTCGATCTGCGAGAGCAGACGCCGTTCGCGCGGGGTGACGAACAGCAACGCGTGACCGCTGCGGCCCGCGCGGCCGGTCCGGCCGATCCGGTGGACGTACGACTCGGTGTCGTGCGGGATGTCGTAGTTGACGACGTGGCTAATCCGCGGCACGTCGAGGCCGCGAGCGGCGACGTCGGTGGCCACGAGGATGTCCGTGCGGCCGTCCTTGAGCGCCTCGATCGTCCGCTCACGCAGGTTCTGGGGGATGTCGCCGTTGATCGGGGCGGCGGAGAAGCCACGCGCCCGCAGTCGCTCGGCGAGCTCCTCGGTGGCGGACTTGGTGCGCACGAACATGATCATCGCGTCGAAGTCCTCGACCTCGAGGATCCGGGTCAGCGCATCGAGCTTGTCGCGGTGGTGGACCAGCACATAGCGCTGCTGGATGTTCGGCGCGGTCGAGGTCTTGGACGCGACCTTCACCTCGGCCGGGTTGGTGAGGTAGCGCTGCGAGATCCGTCGGATCGCGGCCGGCATGGTGGCGGAGAAGAGCGCGACCTGCGTCGACTCAGGCGTATCGGAGAGGATCCGCTCGACGTCCTCCTGGAAGCCCATCGCGAGCATCTCGTCCGCCTCGTCCAGGACGAGGTGACGCAGGCCCGACAGATCGAGCGTGCCCTTCTTGAGGTGATCGATGACACGGCCGGGGGTGCCGACGATGATCTGCGCGCCTCGCCGCAGCCCCGAGAGCTGGATGCCGTACGCCTGCCCACCGTAGATCGGCAGCACGTTGACCTGCGGCATGTTCGCCGAATAGGTGACACAGGCCTCGGCGACCTGCAGGGCCAGCTCACGCGTCGGGGCGAGGACGAGTGCCTGCGGGCTCTTCACCGCCGGGTCGATGAGCGAGAGGATCGGCAGCGCGAAGGCCGCGGTCTTGCCCGTGCCGGTCTGGGCCAGTCCGACGACGTCCCGCCCCTCGAGGACCAGTGGAATCGTCGCTTCCTGGATGGCCGAGGGAACCTCGTACCCCACATCCTGGACAGCCTTGGCCACGGCGGGCGCGAGGCCCATGTCGGCGAAGGTGACGCCGGGGGCGTCGTCGCCACCGGCTGGGCTTGCTTCGGTGGACTCGGCCTCGGGGGACCCGGCCGGGGCTGACTCGGAAGATTCGGGCGTGCTGGCGTCGGTGTCGACCTCGTCGCCGGCAGTGGCGGTACGGTCCTCGTCGTTGTTGTTCATGAGGCCTTCCATGCTACGGCGTCGGTGGTCCGATAAGCGAGACGACAGCGCAGGTCACTCCCCCGTCGCGGCAGTGGCCGGGGCTCGGGGCGCCCCTCTCGCGAACAGCCAGGGTATGACCGCGGCCAACAACAGGGCGCCTGATACGGCGAAACCGGTCGTGTACCCCAGAGCGTCGACCACGAGCCCCACCACGATCGGTCCGAGGATCGCTCCGGAGTCGCTGGCCATCTGGAACGTGGCCAGAACCTTGCCGCCTGCCCGGTCCGAGCCGATCACGTCGGCGACAGAGGCCTGCTGCGAGGGGTTGAGGATGCCCGCGCCGATCCCGGCGATCACCGACGCCGCCACCAGGAGGGGCACCGTGTCGCACCACCCCATCACCGCGGTCGAGCCGCCGGAGATCACCAGGCCGGCGATCACCAGCGGCCGACGGCCGTAGCGGTCCGACAGCCAGCCCGCCACGGAGATCACCGACGCGGTGCCGACGGCGAACGACGCCAGTGCGGTTCCCGCGATGCCCGGGCCCGCGTCGAAGTTCGCCGCCGCGAACAGCGGGACGATCGCGACGCGCACACCGAACGACGCCCATCCGTTCACGAAGCTCGAGATGAGCGCGGCACGGTAGCGAGCGTCCGTCAGAGCTTCCCTGACCGGCAACGGCTTCTGTTCCGGGGTCTGGTCGTCAGCGGAACGCCGCCGCCCACCCCGGAGGAAGACCGCCACCACGCCCGTGGCCACGAGCAGAGAGGCGGCGTAGACGAAGAACGGGACGCGCATGCCGAACTCCGCCAGCAGACCACCGAGGACGGGGCCGCCGATATTGCCGATCAGGAAGGCGGTGGCGTAGAGCCCCATGATCCGGCCCCGTGCGCCCGGCGGCGCGAGACGGGTCAGCAGCGCCATGGCCGAGATCGTGAACATCGTCGAACCGAGCCCGCCCAGGCCGCGGAACACCAGGAGCTGCACGTACGACTGGGCGAGCCCGGTAGCGAGGGTCGATACCGCCACGATGAGCAGGCCCGTCATGTACACGCGGCGTTCCCCCAGCCGGTCCACGAGGAGGCCGCCGGCGGGGGCGAAGACGAGACGGAAGAAGGCGAAGGCGCTCACCACGACCGACGCGGCGGTCACCGAGACGTTGAAGCTCGTCGCGAACTGCGGGAGAACCGGAGCGACGAGGCCGTATCCGAGTGCCACCGCGAACGCGGCGGCCACGAGGACCCAGACGTCCGCCGGCAGCCTCGTGCGCTGAGCCTGGTCCGAATCGCTGCCGGGAGTGCCCCTCACGCCGATCGGAGGACGGTGGCCAGCACATCCGCCCCGAAGTGCAACGCGTCGACCGGCACCCGCTCGTCGACGGCGTGGAAGTGTCCGAACACGTCGAAATCGTCCGGTACGCGCAACGGGACGAAGCCGTACCCGGAGATTCCCAGCCGCGCGAGATGCTTGTTGTCCGTACTCGCCGGCAGGAGATACGGCACCACCAGGGCCTCCGGATCCGCCCCGCGGACTGCCTCACGGATCACCTCGACGATCCCGGCGTCCGCGGGCGCGGCGATCGGCGGCTCCCAGATCCACTCGACCTCGACGTCCGGGCCGAGTTCGGTCTCGATCTCGTCGCGGAACGTGTCCTCGCCACCCGGCAACACGCGGCAGTCGATCTCCGCATACGCCTCGGTGGGGATGACGTTGGTCTTGTAGCCCGCGGACAACACCGTCGGCGACGCGGTGTGCGCGAGCGAGGCCGCGACGAGGGGACCGAAGTGCCCGAGTACGTCGAGCCGCTCCGGGAGCTCCGCGACCTCTCCGCTGCCTCCGGCCAACTGTCCGACGGCCGCGGCGAGCGCGGTATTGGCTTCGGTCGGCTCGACCGGGAACTCGCGGGAGGCGACGCGGCTCACCGCGCCGGCGACCGCGGCGACGGCGTTATCGGCCGTCGGACGGGAGGCATGTGCGGCGGTCCCGTGTGCGGTGACCCTGGCCCACGCGACGCCCTTCTCGGCGACGGCGATCGGGTACAGCCGGCGCCCCTGGACAGGAACAGACCAACCGCCGACCTCACTCAGGGCCTCGGTCATGCCGTCGAAGATCTCCGGACGTTCCCGGACGACCCATTTGGCCCCCATGATCCCGGCGGCCTCCTCGTCGGCGAAGAAGGCCAGCAGCAGCGTCCGTCGGGGGACTATGCCCTCACGACGGTAGTGCCGGATCACGGCGAGGGTCATACCGAGCATGTTCTTCATGTCGACGGTCCCCCGGCCGTAGAGCCAGCCGTCCCGGATCTCACCGGCGAACGGCGGTACGGTCCAGTCCTCGGCGACCGCGGGAACGACGTCGACGTGTCCGTGCACGACCAGGCCCCCGGCTTCCGGGTCGGAGCCCTCGACCCGTGCGAACAGACTTCCGCGGCCGGGCACGGATTCCACCAGCTCACTGGTGATCCCGACCTCGTCGAGGTATTCGGCGATCCGACGGCACACGCGCGTCTCACCGTCGCCGATCGTGGCGGGATCGCCGGTGTTCGTCGAATCGATCGAGACCAGGTCCGCGGTGATGGACACCGCCTCGGAGTACAGCCGCTCGCGGGCCTCCTCGGACATCGACTGGCCGACGCTCATCCGAAACACTTCCCTTCGCCACGGTAGGTGGGCCAGCTCTCCACCACGGCTGGCCCCTCAGCAGTGTCGTCCACGACGTGCAGTGTGTCGAACCGCTCGCACAGTTCACCCGCCTTCGCGTGCCGCCACCACGCCCGCTCGCCGATGGCCACCTCGCCCCGCATCGGGGTCTGGACCTCGCCGGCCCCCTCGCGACCGAGGAAACGGAGCCCGGTCGGCGCCGCGGGCACCGGGAGTCGATCCCACCCGGGCACCCCGGAGGCCACGTATCCGCCGTAGAGGAAGGTGGTGAGCCCCCGCGCCGGGGTCCGCACCGCCGGCAGCGCGAAGAACAGCGAGGGGCGGGGCGTGAAGGTCCGGTAGTGGTCGAACAGACCCGGGACGTACAGACCGGAACCCGCCGTGACCTCGGTGACCGCGGGGGCCGCGGCGCTCTGCGCGACGGAACCGGAGCCCCCGGAGTTGATGATCTCGGGCGTCGAGCCGGTGAGTCTCTCGATCGTCTCCGCCACGGCCTCGCGGATCGCCACCAGGCGGCGCATCGACAGCCGCTTGACCGGGCCGATCCCACGAACGTTGTCCGGCACCCCGGCGACCTGCGCCTCGTAGAACATCGCGCCCACGACGCGGAAGCCCATGCCCACAGCCTGCCGGACCAATGACTCTACGTCCGTGGAGTCCCGCAACGGCGACCGGCGCACGCCGAGGTGGACGGGGCCCAGGCGGAGCGAACAGTCCACGTCAACGCACACGCGAGCACCGGTCGCGCCGGCGTCACGGGCGATATCGAGTTGTCGGACGTCGTCCACCATCAGCGTGACCGCCGCCAGCGCCCCCTCGTCGCCCGCCAACGCGGTGAGCGCCGCGCGGTCCACCGTCGGATAGCCCAGAAGGACGTCGTCACAGCCGGATTCGACCAGCCACAACGCCTCGGACAGCGAATAGGCCATGATCCCGCTCACCGCGCCGTCGCCCCGGAGGCCCTGTCCGAGCGCCTCTCGCAATACCCCCCGCGACCGCACCGACTTGCTCGCGATCCGGATTCGGGTCCCTGCGGCCCGTCGACGGAGATCCTCGAGGTTCGCCCGCAGGCTCGGCAGATGTAGTGCCGCCAGCGGCGCGTCGAGCTCCGAGGTGGCCGCCTCGAGCGCGGCCGTCACGTCCGACACCGGCGTCATCCCCGGATCACGCGGCGTCCAGGGCCTGCGCGTCGCGCACGACCAGGTCGACGGCATGGTGCAGGAGGGTGTTCGCCTCGTCGTCGTCGCGATAGATCTGCCACCTCTGACCGATACCGACGACGATCGCCAGCACCACCCGGGTGATCTCGTCCAGGCCCATCCCCCACCGCATGCCCGCGGAGGCGGCAGTGCGTTCGAGCACCGAACGGACGATCGCCTCGTTGGATTCCTGCTGATCACGCGCCAGCCCCACCTCGGGCAACCCGTAGGTACGCAGGGAATAGGACACGATCTCGTAGGTGAGGAGCTGCCGGTCCGGCGAGGCGGTGATGACCGCCCAGACCAGGTCGATGGCCTCGTACAGACGCTGCCGCAGCCCGTTCACGCCGCTGACCCCGGAATCGAAGTCCACGCTGACGAACGCGGTGGCCGCCTGGTGGACTTCGGAGTTCACCGCCCCGATCAGTTCGCGGAGAAGTTCTTCCTTATCGGTGTAGCAGTAGTGGACCACGCCGAGCGACACGCCTGCGCGCTCGGCGACGCCCCGGACGGTCACAGCCCCCAGCCCGTCGTGTTCGGCGATCTCCAGGGCGGCCCGGAGAAGTTGCGCACGGCGCTGATCGGCAGGAAGTCGTCTGGTCACCCGTTCATCGTACGACGCCGACGACGACGCTGACAGTGTCAACCGGGACGTCGGACCTTTCCGTCACCACCGTATAGCCGCGGGTCAGGTCCGACGTTCGGTATCACCTACGGCCGCCCACCGGCGGGTAACCTCAGCATCCATGACGACCCCGGCAGCCCCTTGGACGAACTGGACCGGCAACGTGGTGGCCGACCCGATTCGGCGCACCGCCCCCACGACCGTCGCCGAGGTCACCGCCGCGGTGATCTCCGCGGCGGAATCGGGAACCCGCGTCAAGTGTGTCGGAGCCGGACACTCGTTCACCCCGGCCGCGGCGACGGACGGGGTCCTCATCTCCCTCGACGACCTCACCGGGATCGAGTCCATCGTCCCCACCCGGGGCGCCGACGGCCGGGTGAACGGCGCGGACGTCACCGTCTGGGCCGGGACGCGGCTGCATCGCCTCGGCCCGCTGCTGTGGGACCTCGGGCTCGCACAGCCCAATCTCGGAGACTTCGCCGAGCAGTCCCTCGCGGGCGCGGTCTCGACCGGGACCCACGGCACCGGGTGCCGGGCCCCCGGCCTCCCGGCCACCGTGGTGGGGCTCCAACTCGTCACCGCCGACGGGACCGTGATGTCCTGCTCGCGCGATTCCCACCCCGACGTGTTCGCGGCGGCCCGGCTCGGGATCGGCGCCCTGGGGATCATCACCAAGATGACGATCCGGTGTGTGCCGGCGTTCGCCCTGCACGCCGACGAACGTCCGTGGACGCTCTCCGCCGTCCTGCAGGACATGGAGGGGTTCGCACGCTCGGCCGACCACGCCGAGTTCTACTGGTTCCCCCACACCGACGCGATCAACGTCAAACGCAACACCCGCCTGCCGGGGGACGCGGACCTCAGACCGGTGGGCCGGCTGCGGTCGGCGATCAGCGACGAGTTCCTCTCCAACGAGGGTTTCGAGGCGGTCTGCCGGGCGGCGACGCGGCGTCCCTCGATCACCCCGCGACTGAACCGCTTCACCGCGCGCGCACTCTCCGCACGCACCTACACGGATCGCAGCTACCGTGTGTTCGCCTCGCCGCGTCGCGTGCGCTTCCGCGAGATGGAGTACGCGGTGCCGATCGCCGCGGCCGGCGCGGTGCTCGGCGACATCCGCGACATGATCGACCGCTCGGGCGTGCTGACCCCGTTCCCGATGGAGGTGCGCTTCGCCGCCGCCGACGACGTGTGGCTCTCGACTGCCCACGGCCGCGAGGTCTGCTACATCGCGGTGCATCAGTACCACCGGATGGACCACACGGAACTGTTCCGGCTCGCCGAGGAGATCTTCCTCGCCGCGGACGGCCGCCCGCACTGGGGGAAGATGCACACCCGCGGCGCCGACGACCTCTCCTCGATGGTCGAACACTTCGACGATTTCGTCGTCGTGCGTGACCGCCTCGACCCGGACCGCGTGTTCGGCAACACCTACACCGAGCGCGTCCTGCCCTGACCACCTGCCCGCACGATTATCGTGCGGGTACGTAGCCTGGTTTCCGTAGCGGGACCCGAACCCGGGACCCGCGGCGCCACCCGCCAGCTCGCACCTCGAGAGAAGAAGGTGAGCCCGTGTCCGACGACGACACTTCCCGGCCCGACGTCTCCGGCCCCGCCGCGGGGGTGGTCACCGCAGCGCTCCGACGAGCGATCAGACTCCAGTCCGGCGCCGCACGCCGGTACGTGCACAAGCTACGCCAGGACCACCCGGACGAGAGTCCGGCACAGATCCGTTCGCGGCTCGATTCGTTGTTCCTCGGCGCCGTCACCGCCTCGGGCGCGGCCGTGGGCGGAACCGCCGCCGTCCCCGGGATCGGCACCATCATCGCCTTCGGCGCGATCGGTGCCGAATCGCTCGTCTTCCTCGAGGCGGCCGCGTTCTACACCCTTGCCGTCGCCGAGGTGCATGGCGTGGACGTCCGCGAAGGCGAGCACGAGGAACTGCTGGTCATGACCGTCATGCTCGGCGCCTCCGGCACCGCCGTCCTGGCCAACGCCGTCGGCTCCGGGGCGGGCTCGGCCTCCCGGGCGTCGCTGGCGAGCAGGGTGCTGCGCGTACCCGGCCTCAAGGAGATCAACTCGAGGATGATGCATCGTTTCGTCCGCAAGTTCGCGGTGAAGCGGGCGGGGTTGGCATTGGGCAAACTCGCCCCGGCCGGCCTGGGCGCGGCCATCGGCGGCTGGGGCAACCGCAAGCTCGGACGGACCGTGGTGGCCACCGCCGACGCCACGTTCGGCACTCCCCCACTTTCCTGGTTGGCCGGGTGAACCCCGGGTGACCGAGGCGTGGCATCCCCCTGTCAGGTGAGATCGGAAGGCCCGCTGCGGGCAGAACGTCTAGCCTGGGTGTCATCGACGTGTGAAACCCACCACAGAACCAGAGAGGCACCACAAGATCGTGAGCAACACCGTCTCACAATTCGGACAGAATCAGTGGCTCGTAGACGAGATGTACGAGCGCTTCGCCAAGGACCCCTCCTCTGTGGATGAGTCCTGGCACGAGTTCTTCAAGGCCAACCCGCAGGCCGCCTCCGCCTCCGGCAGGAACTCGTCCAACGGCACCGCCGCGGCGGGGGGTGACGCGAAGAAGGCGGCTGAGAAGAGCTCGGACCTGACAGTCGACGACGTCACCCCGACCGCCTCCGCCAAGGACGTGGCCGCCAAGCCCGATTCGGACGCCGCTCCGGCCCGCAAGGCCCGCGGTGAAGGCGTACCGGCGCCGGTGCGCACCCCGGAGACCCGGAACAAGCCCGACGTCCCTGCCCCCACCAGGTCGACGACCCCCGCGTATTCCCCGCCGGAGGAGCCCGAGGCCAAGGTGCTGCGCGGTCCGGCGGGCGCGATCGTCAAGAACATGAACGCCTCGCTGACGCTGCCCACGGCGACATCTGTCCGCGCCGTGCCGGCCAAGCTGATGATCGACAACCGGGTGGTCATCAACAACCACCTCAAGCGCACCCGCGGCGGCAAGATCTCCTTCACCCACCTCATCGGGTACGCCATGGTGCAGGCCGTCAAGGCCTACCCGAACATGAACAACCATTTCGAGGAGATCGACGGTAAGCCGAACACCGTCACCCCGACCGGGATCAACCTCGGTCTGGCGATCGACATGAAGACCAAGAACGGCCGCAGCCTCGTCGTGGCCGCGATCAAGAACTGCGAGAAGCTCGACTTCCGTGAATTCCTCGACGCCTACGAGGACATCGTCTCGCGGGCCCGCGTCGGCAAGCTGACGATGGACGACTTCTCCGGTGTCACCATCTCGCTGACCAACCCGGGAGGCATCGGCACCGTGCACTCGGTGCCGCGTCTGACCGTCGGTCAGGGCGCCATCCTCGGCGTGGGTGCGATGGAGTACCCGGCCGAGTTCCAGGGCGCCAGCGAGGAGCAGCTCGCGAACTCCGCGATCGGCAAGATCACCACGCTCACCTCGACCTACGACCACCGCGTCATCCAGGGCGCCGAATCGGGCGAGTTCCTCCGTGAGATCCACCGCCTGCTCATCGACGACGGTTTCTACGACGAGATCTTCGGCGCCCTCGGCATCCCCTACGAGCCGGTCCGCTGGCGCAAGGACATCACCGATCCGCGCGTGGACAAGGACGCCCGCGTCCTCGAGCTGATCGCCGCCTACCGCAACCGCGGTCACCTCATGGCGGACATCGACCCGCTGGACGGCATGCACGCCCAGCGTCGTCGCACGTTCCACCCCGACCTGGACGTGAACTCGCACGAGCTCACCCTGTGGGACCTGGACCGCAAGTTCTCGGTCGGCGGGTTCGTCGGCAAGGACCGGATGCGGCTGCGCGACGTGCTGTCCGCGCTCCGGGCCGCCTACTGCCGCAAGATCGGTATCGAGTACACCCACATCCTGGAGAACGAACAGCGCGGCTGGCTCCAGGACCGCATCGAGGGTGTCGACGACAAGCCGACGGTCGCCGAGCAGAAGTACATCCTGTCCAAGGTCAACGCCGCCGAGGCGTTCGAGACCTTCCTGCAGACCAAGTACGTCGGCCAGAAGCGCTTCTCCCTCGAGGGCGCCGAGTCCGTCATCCCGATGATGGACGCGGTCATCGACGAGGCCGCCGAGTTCGGTCTGGACGAGGTCGTCGTCGGCATGCCGCACCGCGGTCGTCTCAACGTGCTGGCCAACATCGTGGGCAAGCCGTACCGGCAGATCTTCACCGAGTTCGAGGGCAACATGGACCCCTCGGCCGCCCACGGCTCGGGCGACGTGAAGTACCACCTCGGCGCCGAGGGCATCCAGTACCAGATGTTCGGCGACAACGAGATCAAGGTCTCGCTGACCGCCAACCCGTCCCATCTCGAGGCCGTCGACCCGGTCCTCGAGGGCATCGTCCGCGCCAAGCACGACCTCATCGAGGACGCCGAGTGGCGTGCCGAGTACCCCGTCGTGCCGCTGATGCTGCACGGCGATGCCGCGTTCGCCGGCCAGGGTGTGGTCGCCGAGACCCTCAACCTCTCGCTCATCGAGGGGTACCGGACCGGCGGCACGATCCACATCGTGGTGAACAACCAGATCGGCTTCACGACCGCCCCCGGGGCCGGTCGCTCCAGCCAGTACTGCACCGACGTGGCCAAGATGGTCGGCGCGCCGATCTTCCACGTCAACGGTGACGATCCGGAGGCGTGTGTCCGCGTCGCCCGCCTGGCGATGGACTTCCGTCAGGAGTTCAAGAAGGACGTCGTCATCGACCTCGTCTGCTACCGCCGTCGCGGCCACAACGAGGCCGACGACCCGTCGATGACGCAGCCGCGGATGTACGAGGTGATCGACGGCAAGAAGAGCGTCCGTCAGTCGTACACCGAGGATCTCGTCGGACGTGGTGACATCACCGAGAAGGAGGCGGAGAACGCTCTCCGCGACTTCCAGGGACAGCTCGAGCGGGTCTTCAACGAGGTCCGCGAGCTCGAGAAGCACCCCGTGACGGCGTCGCAGTCCATCGAGCCCGACCAGCCGCTCCCGCGCGTGGTCACCGCGATCGACGAGTCCGTCGTGCACGCCATCGGTGACTCCTTCGGCAACCTGCCGGAGGGCTTCCACATCCATCCGCGCGTCAAGCCCGTCTACGAGGCCCGCCAGAAGATGGCCTACAACGGCAACATCGACTGGGCGTTCGCGGAGCTGCTCGCCATCGGCTCCCTCACGCTGGAGGGCCGCACGGTCCGTCTCGCCGGCCAGGACTCGCAGCGCGGTACCTTCACCCAGCGGCACGTCATGATCGTCGACAAGACGACCGCCGAGACGTACTCCCCCCTCCAGCATCTGGACGGGGCCGAGGGCCGCTTCGAGGTGTGGAACTCCGCCCTCACCGAGTACGCGGGTCTCGGATTCGAGTACGGCTACTCGGTGGGTGACCCCGAGGCGCTCGTCATGTGGGAGGCCCAGTTCGGCGACTTCGTCAACGGCGCCCAGACCATCATCGACGAGTACATCTCCTCGGGCGAGGCCAAGTGGGGCCAGAAGTCCTCGGTCACGCTGCTGCTGCCGCACGGCCACGAGGGCATGGGCCCGGACCACACGTCCGGACGCATCGAGCGGTTCCTGCAGCTGTGTGCTGAGGGCTCCATGACGGTGGCACAGCCCTCGACCCCGGCGAACTACTTCCACCTCATGCGCCGCCATGCCACCGGCATCAAGCGCCCGCAGGTCGTGTTCACGCCCAAGTCGATGCTGCGCAACAAGAAGGCCGTCAGCGCGGTCGAGGACTTCACCACGGGCAAGTTCCGCTCGGTGCTGGACGACCCCGCGTTCATCGACGGCAACGCCGACGCGAGCAAGGTCACCACGATGCTGCTGGTGTCCGGAAAGCTCTACTACGAGCTGGCCGCGCGTCGCGACAAGGACGAGCGTGACGACGTCGCGATCGTTCGCCTCGAGCAGCTCCACCCGATCCCGCACCGTCGCCTGCGGGAGGCTCTGGACCGCTACCCGAACCTCTCCGAGGTCCGGTGGGTCCAGGAGGAGCCGGCCAACCAGGGTGCCTGGAGCTTCCTCGCCCTCGAGCTGCCGGAGCGGATCGAGAACTTCCCGCGCCTCAAGCGGGTCTCGCGTCGACCCATGGCCGCCACCTCGACCGGACTGAGCAAGGTCCACGCCGTCGAGCAGAAGGCTCTGGTCGACGAAGCATTCGAGTGACCCGTCGCTGAACACCACGAAGGGCCCGTCCGGTGCGGACGGGCCCTTCGTGGTCTCGCGGGGTGAGCGGGACGGCGGAGCCGGCCCCGGCCGGCTCACCCGGAATCGACCCGGGTCAGTAGCCGTGTTCGTTCAGCCAGAAGTCGGCCAGCGCGACCGCCGAAGCCGACCCGAACTCGATCCCCAGTAGGAGTTCACGCACATCGTCTGTCGTCAGCTCACCGCTGATCCGGTTCACCAGAGCGAGTTGGTCCTCCGTGAGCGAGCCCTTGCGGAACACCGGAACCAGATGTTGCGCGGTGATGGCGTTGTCGTCGTCGTCCAACATCACCATGTCCCCCTCGTGGAGGACCGGATCCGACGAGCGCATCCCACCGACCCCGATCTGACCGGAGCGCAGGGCATCGAGCACGACCCGCGGGTTCGGACCGAGCGCCACCTGGCGGGCGAACACGCAATCGTAGATCTGCGAGATCTCCGTGAACAGCTCGCGGTCGGCGAGCATCTCCGCCCGGGCCCCCATCGTGAACTCACCGCACCGCCCCGCCAGATCCGACATCGTGCTGAGCCCGTGCGTCTCGGAGGTGTTGCGCGAGACCACCAGAGCGGGCTTGTCCTCCGCCGGCGCCGGATCGCCCGCGGTGACGCCCTCCGGGAGGGCCGCCATCATCGCCGGGTAGACCTCATCGGCCGCCACCGCCGGCGAGCCGGGGGCGAACTGACGCAGCAGACTCCCGGTGAACCCGACCGTGAACGTGGCCTCGCCGTTCGCCACGGACTCCACGACCTCAGCCCCGGTGCCGGACTGCGGGCGGGGCTGCACACGCCAGCCCTCGCGAATGAGCGCGTTGCCGTAGATGTATCCGATAACCTCGGCCTCGGCGAACGACGCGGTCTCGATCACCACCACCGGGGCGTCCTCGTGCGCCGGGACGATCGACGACTGCGCCTGGCATCCGGACACCGCGACGCCCGCGACAACCGCCAGCGCAGCCGTCCGCCACCCGGCTCGTCCCCACGTCCGCCGCATCCGACCACGCCCTTCCTCGCGCCGCCCCCGCGTCGGTGCGGGGCGCCTTCGACAGTCCAGTCTCCCAGCCCGAACTCGGCCACGTCACGCCGAGTCCCCGGCGTGCCGATAATGTCGAGGTCGACCAGCAGAAGGAGGGCCGGTGCCCGCACTCCCCCGTCGTCGCCGTCGCGCGTCCGTTTCCCGCGTGGCGTCATCACAGCTCCACACTCGCACCGATCACGCCGTTGTCGACTGCGGGGTCTACGTGGACGGGGCCCGCACTCCCGGCGAGGTCACCTACCTGGATGCGATCCGCCGGGTCCGGTCCGAGGGCCGGGGGTTCGTCTGGCTCGGTCTGCTCGCGCCGGACGCCCACCAGATGGCCTCCCTGGCGAGCGAGTTCGGAATTCACGAGCTCATCACCGAAGACGCCACCAACGGTGCGCAACGCCCGAAACTGGAGGCCTACGAGGACACTCTCGTCCTCAATCTCGCGGCTGTGAAGTACCTGGCGCACGACACGCTGAACGACGTCAGTGCCATCGTCTCCACCGGCGAGGCGATGGTGATCCTGGGCCGCGATTTCGTGGTGACCGTCCGACACGGCGAGTTCGCGGAGCTGGCCGGGATCCGGAGCGAACTGGAGAAGTCGCCGGACAGGCTCGCCCAGGGACCCGCGAGCGTCATGTATGCCGTCGCCGACCGGATGATCGACAGCTACCTCGAGGTCGCGGACGAGATCCGACAGGATGTCGACGAGCTCGAGACCGCGCTCTTCCAACCCCGGGCCGACGTCGACATCGAACAGATCTATCTACTCAAACGCGAGCTACTGGAGCTCAAGCACAACATCTCCCCGCTGACGCGCCCGCTGCAGAGGCTCTCGCTGGATCATCTGGACCTCGTCCCGCGGGACATCCGGCACTACTTCCGCGATGTGCAGGACCACCACGCACGGGCGGTGGCCGAGGTGGCGGTCCTCGACGAGCAGATGACCTCGCTGGTGGGTGCCGCGGTGGCCATGGTCGGGGTACGCCAGAACACCGATATGCGCCGGATCTCGGCGTGGGTGGCGATCGCCGCCGTGCCCACCATGATCGCCGGCGTCTATGGCATGAACTTCGAGAACATGCCGGAGCTGAACATCAGCTACGCCTATTTCCTGGTCCTGGCGATCATGGCCGGGATCTGCGTCGGACTGTTCTGGATATTCCGGAAGAACGACTGGCTCTGATCCCGCGCCGGAGGGTCAGCGGGACATCCCCGGGTTCACCGCCGCGCGTGCCGGATCGGTGACGTCGATCCCGGCCTCCGCCCAGGCCTCCTCCAGTTCGGCCGCGCCCTTCATCCGGACCCAGGCAGCCTCCGTATGGGTGACGGGGACCGCGCGGAACACGGAGACCGACGCCGTCTCACCGGGCAGCTCGACATCCGGGATCTCGGGGGCACGGAGGATCACCGCCGTGAATGCGGCTCCCGGCCAGAGGGGCTCCCCGAGATCGATGAGCGCGCCCTCCGACAGCACCAGCCCCTCGACCGCGGGCGCCGCTGCGAGCACGGACAGCGCCCGGACCAGCCCGTCGACGCCGCCCTGCAGGACCAGACTCAGTTCCGCGCGGGGCGCGGTCGGGTCCGGCACCAGCGCCGAGGGGTCACCCATCGGCTCGGCGGAGCACCCGAGCGAGACGTAGCGGACCAGCCCGGTCTCCACCTCCACGAACCGCAGGACGCGGATCGGGGGCGCGCCGAGGAACGTCACCGACGCCTCCTGCGGCTGTGGGCCGTAGTGCTTCTCGAGATGCGCGCGGACCGACTCCAGTACGCCCGGGGAACCGGGCGGGAAACCACCCGTCATCACTTCATCCCGAACCGCGCGAGTTCATCGCGCACCCGCTCCGCGTTGGCGGGTTCACACAGGACGTCGTACCGGCCGGCGACCAGTTGCTGCGTCGACGCGAAATCCCGCTTACCCCTGGTCGCCGCATACGACAGGGAGGCCGAGACGACACCGAACACCGACCCGCCCACGAGACCGGTCAGCACGACCCCCCACATCGGCTGGGTGAATATCCCGAGCAGCAGGCCCACGAAGAGTCCGAGCCAGGCACCGGTGGCCAGGCCGCCCAGCAGGACCTTGGGCCACGTCAGACGACCGGTCACCCGCTCGACCTGCATCAGATCGACACCGACGATGGTGACCTCGTGGACCGGGAACTCCTCGTCCGCCAGATGGTCGACGGCGGCCTGGGCCTGCTCGTAGGTCGAGTACGAGGCGACAACCCAGCCGGTCGGCGGGGTGGGCAGCCCCGGGGTCCGCCCGCCCCGCGTACCGCCGGTCGTCATGTTCACGCGAGAGGTCATGGAATCTGTCCTTCCGGGGGTCGCCCGTTCGAGGTGGCCTCGTCCGAGACGGTCATCCCGGCCGCGCGGCCGCGCGCGGAGACCACCAGTGCCATCTTACGGCTGGCCTCATCGAGCATCTCGTCGCCGAACATCACCGCGCCGCGGGCGCCCCCCTCTTCGGACGTCGAATGCGCATAGGCCGCGAGGATCCCCTCGGCCTTGTCGAACTCCGCCTGGCGCGGGCTGAAGACCTCGTTGCCCGCGTCCACCTGTGCCGGGTGGAGCACCCACTTGCCGTCGAAACCCAGGGCCGCGGTCCGGGCGGCCGCGCGACGGAATCCCTCCTCGTCGCGCACCTTGAGGAACGGGCCGTCGATCGCCTGCAGCCCGTGTGCCCGCGCCGCGACGAGAATCGACATCAATACATGGTGGTAGGCGTCGCCCGGGGCATAGCCGTCCGGCTGCTCGCCGACCGTCAGGGTCCGCATCCCGACCGACGCCATGAAGTCCGCCGGGCCGAACACCAACGTCAGCACCCGAGGGCTGGCCGTGGCGATCTCGTTGATGTTGGTCAGACCCAGTGCGTCCTCGATCTGGGGCTCGATCCCGATGTGACCGACCGGCAGGCCCGCCGCCTTCTCCACCTGCGAGAGCACCAGGTCGAGGGCGACCACCTCTGACGCGGTACGGACCTTCGGCAGCAGGAGCGCATCGACGTGCGCGCCGGCCCGCCCCACCACCTCGGTGACATCGCGCACCGTGTACTCGGTGTCCCAGGCGTTCACCCGGACCACGACGGTGGGTGCCGCGAACCCTCCCGCCAGCAGCGCCTCCACGACGTTGCCGCGGGCCTCCTCCTTGGCTGGCCCGGCGACGGCGTCCTCGAGATCCAAGAACACCTCGTCCACCTGCAGACCCCTGGCCTTGCCGATCATCTTGACGCTGCTACCCGGGACGGCCAGGACGGTCCGTCGCGGCCGCGAGCGGAGGTCGGCGATAGCGGCCGCCGGATCAGAGGGAACTGGCGTCCTGTGCGAGGCGTCTCTCATCGTGGGTGGCTCTCCCTCAGGTCAGGTTCGGCGTACGGCTGCCGCCGTTCGATGACTAGCCTGGTCCGCATGGCGAACCTCAACAAGGCCTTCGTCGCCAGGCTAGCCGGGCTTCCGGTGATCGGACCTGACGGGGATGACATCGGACGCATTCGTGACGTCGTGGTGACGATGCGATCCGGGCCCAGACCTCCCAGGGTCATCGGACTCGTGGTCGAGCTGCCGACCCGGCGCAGGATCTTCGTCCCCATGCTCCGGGTCGCCTCCATCGATCCCCGGTCCGTGTCGCTGGTGTCCGGAACCATCAACCTGCACCGCTTCCAGTCCCGCCCGGGCGAGAACGTCGTACTGGGTTCCCTCGTCGACTCGATCATCAACGTGGAGACCGACCAGGCGGGTCCGGGGTCGGCCGACGGTTCCGCAGGGTCCGTACGGCACCAGGTCGTCGATGTGGAGATCGAGCGTCAACGCTCGAGGGACTGGCTGGTCTCCCGGGTGGCCGCCCGGGTCCGCCGAGGTCGCACACCACTGAGCCGTCGGGGCCCCGTGTCGATCTATCCGTGGAACCGGATCAGCGGGATGGACGACACGGCAATCGGTGCTCCCGGCCATGGCGCCGAGAGCCTGGTCGAGCAGTTCGCCGACATGCGTCCGGCCGACGTGGCCAACGCACTACGCGAACTGCCGGAGGTCCGACGGCTCGAGGTCGCCCGCACACTCGATGACGAGCGGCTGGCCGACATCCTCCAGGAGCTGCCCCACGACGAGCAGACCGAGATCGTGACCCGTCTCGAACTCGAGCGCGCGGCGGACGTTCTCGAGGCCATGGATCCGGAGGACGCCGCGGACCTCCTCGGCGAGCTCCCCGAGAAGGACGCGGAATCCTTCCTCGAACGGATGAACCCCGAGGACTCCGCACCGGTCCGGATGCTGTTGACGTACGACGCCGACACGGCCGGTGGCCTGATGACGCCGGAGCCGATCGTCCTCACGCCGCAAACGACCGTGGCCGAGGCACTCGCACACTGCCGCAATCCCGATCTCAGTCCGGCGGTGGCCAGTCTCGTCTTTGTCGTCCGACCACCCACCGCCACGCCGACGGGAAAGTACCTGGGCTGTGTGCACATCCAGGCGCTGCTGCGGGAACTGCCGTCGACGATGGTCGCGGAAACCGTCGACACGAGCCTGTCCTCGCTGCGCCCCACGGATTCGGTGGACGCGGTGACCCGCTTCTTCGCCACCTACAACCTCGTGTGCGGGCCCGTCGTGGACGACGAGGGGCATCTCCTCGGCGCCGTGGCAGTGGACGACCTGCTGGATCACCTCCTGCCCGAGGACTGGCGCGATATGGACCTCCACGACGACGGGGAGAAGGATCAGAAGTGACCGAACCATCATCGCGCTCTCCGCTGTCCACGCCGGTCACCTCCCGCCGCCCCCGCATCAGCTTCGATTCCGATGCGGTGGGGCGCTACAGCGAGGCCGTCGCCCGGTTCTTCGGCACCGGCACGTACCTGCTCATCCAGACCGTGGTGGTGATCGTGTGGATCATCATCAACGTCGCCGTGGTGGCGCTTCGTTTCGACCCCTACCCGTTCATCCTGCTCAACCTGGCGTTCTCGACGCAGGCCGCGTACGCCGCCCCGCTCATCCTGCTCGCGCAGAACCGTCAGGAGGACCGGGACAAGTCGGCACTCAAGGAGGACCGGCTCCGGGCCACCCAGACCAAAGCCGACACCGAATTCCTCGCCCGCGAGCTGGCGTCGGTCCGATTGTCGGTCGGCGAGAACGTGACCCGTGACTATCTCCGCCGTGAACTCGACGATCTGCGCGATTCGGTCGAGAGGATCGAGACTCTGCTCGCCGGACTAAACAGTGGCGCAGGTAACACTGTTGACGGTAAAAACGATCCTGATACCAGGGGCCGGGAGTAACGTCGGCCCGGCCGGATGCGCCCGAGGGGGCGAGCATCGTGGGGCGTACAAGTCGCTTGCCGCATCCGCTGAGCAGTAGGGGGAAGTCTTGCGCAAAGTCGCGCAGAACGCTGATCGCAAGGTGCTGACCAGTGCCGCGGTGACCGCGACGGCGATCGCGGTCCTGGCCTCCGTCGGACTGTCGATGGACAACAGCCCACCGGAGGCCCCGGACATCACCCCCCTCGCGGAGTCCGCCCCGCACACCCCCGTCGTCACGGAGAGCCCGGTCACCTCGGAGAACGAGCCGGCCCCCTCCGATGAGCCCGCTCCCGCCCCGGACGACCCCGGCGCCGCACACATCCAGCCGGCGACGATCCCGGACGGCCCCCTCGGCATCCCGGGGATCGCGCTCGACGCCTACCACCGCGCGACCGACCGGTTGAGCGCCGAGCAGCCCGCGTGCGAGATGGATTGGACGGTCCTCGCCGGCATCGGCCAGGTCGAATCCAA
This sequence comes from Dietzia sp. NPDC055340, assembly GCF_053645335.1. Taxonomy (NCBI): domain Bacteria; kingdom Bacillati; phylum Actinomycetota; class Actinomycetes; order Mycobacteriales; family Dietziaceae; genus Dietzia; species Dietzia sp. NPDC055340. The sequence goes on from NZ_JBSHML010000005.1 coordinate 28,708, forward strand.
CCAGGGCCGCGGAAAGTTCGACGTCCACGGGAACACGATCGGCCGCATCGTCGGACCCCGCCTCGACGGTTCCATTCCGGGCACAGCCGTCATCACGGACACCGACGGCGGCCGTTTCGACGGTGACGCCGACTTCGATCGGGCTGTCGGCCCGGTGCAGTTCATCCCGTCGACCTGGGCGCTCCTGGGCCGCGATGGGAACGACGACGGGGTGGCCGACCCCAACAACATCTATGACGGGGCCCTGGCCGCGGCCACCCTGCTGTGCAATCAGGGCGGCTCCATGGCGGACCCGGCAGCACGGACCCGGGCCATCCTGGCCTACAACAACTCGCTGGCCTACGTCGCCAACGTCAACGCCTGGGCCCACGGTTACGCCGTCAACGCGTTCCCGCTCCCGTCCGACCTACCGCCGATCCACCAGCCCAAGCCGACGCACGAGGAGCCAAAACCCCCGGAGAAGTGCCCCGAGGGCTGGGAAGGCACCCCGACCGCAGCCCCCGAGCCGGCCGAGCCGGGCCAGCCGGAGGGTCCGGTCCCCGGATGCACCGAGGTGCCGGGGTCGTCCACTCCTCCGCCGCCGGAGCCGCCGCCGTCGACCCCGGAGCCGTCTGCTCCGCCCGTCGTCGAGGTGCCGGCTCCCCCGGCACCGCCCGCGCCGTTCGCACTTCCCGAGATCGAGTTGCCCTGTATCGCGCCGTTCTGCCCTCCTCCCCCGGCCTGAATCGTCACGGCGTGCCATGACGCCTAGACTCGGGTCATCATGAGTGCACCCAGCGAAGAATCGATCCGCGCCGCGCTGGCCAAGGTCGATGATCCGGAGATCCGTAAGCCGCTCACCGAGCTCGGCATGGTCAAGGGCGTGGAGGTGGATCCCGCCACCGGCAGAGTCGACGTCGGGATCTACCTGACCGTCGCGACGTGTCCCATGCGGGACACCATCACCGACCGCGTCCGGGCCGCGGTGTCCGACGTCCCCGGTGTGGGCGAAGTGGGCGTCGAGCTCGACGTGATGAGCGACGAACAGCGAACGGAGCTGCGTAAGCACCTTCGCGGCGACGCCGCCGAGCCCGTCATCCCGTTCGCCCAGCCCGGCAACCTCACCCGCGTCTACGCGGTCGCCTCCGGCAAGGGCGGCGTGGGCAAGTCCACCGCGACGGTCAACCTCGCCACGGCCCTCGCCGAGCGTGGACTGTCGGTCGGCGTCCTCGACGCGGACATCTACGGCCACTCGATCCCCCGGATGCTGGGGACGGACGCCCGCCCGACCCAGGTCGAGCAGATGATCCTGCCGCCGGTCGCGCACGACGTGAAGGTGATCTCGATCGCCCAGTTCACCAAGGGCAACACCCCGGTGGTCTGGCGCGGCCCCATGCTCCACCGCGCGCTCCAGCAGTTCCTGGCCGACGTCTACTGGGGAGACCTGGACGTCCTGCTCATGGACCTGCCGCCCGGCACCGGTGACGTGGCGATCTCCATCGCGCAGCTCATCCCGTCCGCGGAGATCCTCGTCGTGACGACCCCGCAGCAGGCGGCCGCCGAGGTCGCCGAGCGGGCCGGGTCGATCGCGCTGCAGACCCGTCAGCGAATCGCCGGCGTCATCGAGAACATGTCCTGGCTCGAACTCCCGGACGGGACCCGGATGGACGTCTTCGGCAGTGGTGGCGGAGCGGAGGTGGCGGCCAATCTGTCCCGCTCCGTCGGCGCGACGGTCAAGCTGCTCGGCCAGGTCCCCCTGGAACAGGCCGTGCGCGAGCACGGCGACGAGGGCACCCCGATCGTTCTCGCCGCGCCGGACTCCCCCGCCGGCAAGGCCTACCTGGAGATCGCCGACGGCCTCGCGGTGCGCCCCCGCGGCCTCGCCGGCATGAACCTCGGGATCGACACCACCCGCCACCTCTGACATCCGAGGCCGGGGCGGGCCGCAGCAGAGCGGCCCGCCCCGGGCGGACCGCAGCAGAGTCAGTGCGACACCTGGGTTCAGGTCGCGTCGTCCCAGTTCGTCGCGCCGCTCGGCGATGACGGAGCGGGTGCCGCCGTGGAACTCGTACCGGAAGCCGACTGCGGCTTGGTGGGCCGCGGCGCGGTTCCCGAGGTCGAGCCGGTGGCCGAAGGGCCGGTGGTGGCCGGGCCGGTGACCGCGGGGCCGGCCGCCACCGCGCCCCCGGCGGGCGCCGCGGCGTCGAAGTTGCCGGAGAACAACGAATCGTCGCCATCGAGCAGATGCTTGGTGACCATCGCCCGCGGGCTCAGTCCACGCAGTTCGTTGAGCTGCTGGAGTGGCTCCTTGAACTCGTCGAAATCCGCTCCGTAGTCGTCCTTGAGCTGCTGCTGGGCGTTGCCCGCGAACTCCTTGACCTTGCGGATCGCGGAGGCGAGCCACCGGGCGGCCTCCGGCAACCGTTCAGGCCCCAGGACCACCAGCGCGACAACGCCGAGCACCAGTAGCTCGGACCACCCCACGTTCGTGAACATATCGCTGTCGAGGATACGTCGTCCGGCGCGTCCACGGGAGTGAGACGTCGCCCACGGGGGCGGCGGTCAGCCCAGCACCGGACGGACGGTCAGTTCGACGCGGCTCCCGTCACGGACGACCTCGACCGGGACGTCGTCGTCCGCCCCGGCGCGCCGCACCGCGACCACCAGCTCGTCGGACGATCGCACCGGGCGGTCACCGACCTTGGTCACCACGTCGCCCTCCCTGAGTCCGCCCTCCTGGGCGGCCGAGCCGTCGCGGACGTTCACGATCTCGGCGCCCTCGACCGATCCGTTGTCGGCCTTACGCGCGTTGACCCCGATCGTGGCGTGCTGGACGGCGCCCTCCGTCATCAAGGAGGTCGCGATGTCACGGACGTCGTTGACGGGAATGGCGAAGCCGAGCCCGATGGATCCGCCCGATTGCGTGAAGATCGAGGTGTTGATGCCGATGACGGCGCCGGTGCCGTCGATGAGCGGACCGCCGGAGTTGCCCGGGTTGATGGCCGCGTCGGTCTGGATGGCGTCGATCACCACGTCGCCGTCCGAGGTGGACTCGCCGAGAGCGATCGGTCGCTGGGTGGCCGAGACGATGCCCTCGGTGACCGTCCGCACCAATCCGAGCGGGGAGCCGATCGCGATCACCTGTTCGCCCACCTCGACGCTGTCCGAGTCGCCCAGTGCGGCGACGGTGAGGTTCTCCACCCCCTCGACCTTGAGAACGGCCAGGTCGGTGGCGGGGTCGCGTCCCACCATCTCGGCGGGGGCGCGGGAGCCGTCGGAGAACACGACGTCGATGTCCGCGCGGTCGGTCGCCCCGTCCATGGTGACGACGTGGTTGTTGGTGACGATGTAGCCCTGCGGGTCGATCACGATGCCGGACCCCTCGCCGCGCGCGGACGGGGAGGAGACCTGGATGTTCACCACCGCCGGCTGAACCCGCTGGGCCACCTCGCCGACGGTGTTGCCGGGCCCCGCCACGGTGTCCGGGGCGTCGGCGATGCGCACCGTCGAGGTGGTGAGGACGCGCGCGGAATCCGCGACGACGGCGCCGATGGCACCGCCGACAAGGGCGACGACGGCGACGAGGGCAGCCGCACCGGCCAGTGCCTGCCGGCTCAGTCGACGTTCGAAAAGCGCCTCGGACAGGGTGAGACGGGGAGCCGGGGCGGTATCCGTGCGCGTGAGGTCCACGGGCGCGGGGTCCCGTTCCTCCTGCACGGCCGGCGCGCCGAAGCCCACCGGTGCGTTCGGATCCCTCCACGGGTCCGGCTGCGGGGGCGGCGGCGTGGCGACCTCGTCCTGCCAGGACGGGTGGCGCTCGATGCCCCGCCCGGCCCCGGGCGTCGGACCGAAAGCCTGGGCCAGCGCCGGGTCCTCCACGCGCGGTGCGGCGGCCTCTGTCGGCACCTCCGCGCCGGAACCACCGCCGGATCCGGTCGCCCCGCCGCCCGGGCGTCCGGGGGCGAACCCCCCGGTGACGCCGACGGGGCGGGAGAAACGCGCGGCGACGTCCTCGTCGACTCTCGGACGATCGATAGGGGCGGGCTCGCGCAGGGGGCGGTCGGGGTCCTCGCCTCGTCCCGCGCTCGCGGGCACGCCAGTCAGATCCTCCACCCGGCCCACCCTAGTGGCCGGGGCGGCGGAGTCGGCGCAGCAGCCTCGACCACGGCCCGCCGCGATCGGGCTCGACTGACGCCGCCGGGTGCCCCGGCGCCCGCTGCGGTGTCATCTCGCCCCGGCGGTCGGCCTCCGCCCGGCGGCCCTCGTCCTCCAGGGACCTCAGGCGGTCACGGAGGTCGCTGGGCATGCGGATGGGCCCGGATCCGCGTAGGGCGCGACGGGCCTCGCGCTGATCGTCGACCTCGCGACGGCACTGGTCACACAACGCGAGGTGGGCGTCGGCACGGTTCTGGCCGGCCTGCGGCAGCCGGCCGTCGACGTACGCGGCGGCGGCCTCCGTGGACAGATGGTCGGTGGACAGGAAGGTCCGGCGGGGCCGCGGCGGGCCGGTGCGGTCGGCCACCCGCCGGGCTGCCTCCTGGGAGAGCGTGAACTCGGGAGCGGGCTTGCGTCCGGAATGCCGTTCGTCCACCGGTCACCCTCCTGCCACGTGGTCACTCCGGGGCCGCCGTGACCCCGTCGGAAAGACCAACGTCCGGGGTCCCCTCGGGGTTCCCCGGACAGCCCGCTTCGCCGGCGTCCCGGCCGCGGCCGCGACCTCAGTCGATCCGGCTGTGTACTCCGGTGACCCCGGCCGCCTCGAGTTCGGCGCGGAGCGCGGCTCGACCACGGTGGATCCGGCTGCGCACGGTCCCCATCTTCACGCCGAGGATCCTGCCGACCTCCTCGTAGCTGAGATCCTCGATGTCGCTGAGGACGACCGCGGCGCGGAACTCGGGCGACAGATTCGCCAACGCCGTCTGCAGGACCGGATCGAACGACTCCTCCGACAGGACCTGCTCCGGACTGCGTTCCCGGCCCGGCACCCGCTCCGCGTCCTCGGGCAGCGCCTCGAAACGGATCCGACCGCGCCGCCGCGCGAGGTCCAGGAACAGGTTGGTGACGATCCGGTGCATCCAGCCCTCGAACGTGCCGGGCTTGTACTTGTCCAGCGACCGGAAGACCCGGATGAACGCCTCCTGGGTGATGTCCTCGGCGTCGTGCGCGTTGCCACACAGACGGAAGGCGAGGCGGTACACGCGGTCACCGTGCTGCGCCACGAGCTCGGACCAGGACGGCATATCTGCCGCGTCGCCGGTGCTGTCGAACCGTGCCGTACCCACGATCGCGTCTCGATCCGCCTCGGGGGCGATCGCTGTCCCGTGGACGGTTCGTGAGTACATTCGGCCACCTTCCGGCGCAGACCCGGTGCATCCTGCGCGGTGTTCGACGCACCCTCGTGGTGCGACGGTGCCCACCCTCCCTCATAGAGCTGTCCTGACGGTATACCCGCACTGAGATGTGGCTGAGAGTCTCATACCGATCCGATCACCGCGCGTTGCACGCCGTTCGTCACTGCTCGCCGGATACGCTGCTCACGTGTCCGATTCAGCTGATGTCCCCGCCAACCGTTCCGGACTCGACGGAATCGCGCGCCGCGGCGCCGATCTCGTCGACGACTCCCTCTACGCCCCCGCCCGTGCCGAGGCGGACGAGCTGGGAGCTGCGTCACCGGACGCGTTGACGGCCGAGGCCATCCGGCTCGTGGCCCGTCTGACCGGCGCCCGTGCCGCGGTGTGCCTCTCCCCCGCGCCCGGCGTACCCGCACTGGCGATCCTCGCCGCGGCGGGCCCCCGTGGCGGCACGGTGGTCACGTGCATCACCGACGACCCCCATCACCTAGACGCCGCCCGGTCGGCGGTCCGTTCGGCGGGCCACCCGTCGTCCGCGGCGAGGTATATCGCGGCCCGCCCGCTCGAGGTCGCCGACAAACTGGCCGACGGCGCCTACGACCTGGTCGTCGCGGATGTCCCCCAGCACTCGGTGTCGCGCGTGGTCTCGCGCTCCCATCAGCTCCTACGCGCGGGCGGCGCGCTGGTGTTGATCGGTGAGCACGCGCCACTCCCCGAGGACGCCGAGCTGCCGGAGCACGCCCACGTGACGGTCCTGCCGGTGGGCACCGGGCTGACCGTCGTCACACTCTGATCCGACCCGCGGGGCGGCACAGCGCCCATGGCCGGTACAGCTAGTCCTCCAGCGACGTGGTGGTGTTCTTGGCGACGCTCACGACGCCGCCCGCGCTGACCGGGAAGCGGCGACGATCGCGCTCGCGGTCCACACCGATGAGGTCGCCGTCACCGATGTGACAGTTCTTGTCGACGATCGCCTTGCGGACCACGGCGCCGCGGCCGATCCTCGCCCCCGGCAGCAGGACGCTCCCCTCGACCACCGCGCCGTCCTCGACGATGACGTTGTTCGACACCACCGAGTTCCGCACCGTCGCGGCCGAGATGATGGTGCCCGAACCCACCATCGATTCCTGGGACATCCCCCCGTTGACGAACTTCGCCGGCGGGAGATTGTCCTGCTGGGTACGGATGGGCCACAGGTAGTTGTAGAGATTGAAGACCGGATGGACGGACACCAGGTCCCTGTGCGCGTCGTAGAACGCGTCGATCGTTCCCACGTCCCGCCAGTAGCCGCGGTCCCTGTCGGTCTCCCCCGGGACCCGGTTCCTGGCGAAGTCGTACACGTAGGCCCGCTCCTGCTCGACGAGCGCGGGGATGATGTCGCCGCCCATGTCGTGCGAGGAATCCGGCTTCTCCGCGTCCGCCCTGAGCGCCTCGATGAGCGCCTCGGTGGTGAAGATGTAGTTGCCCATCGACGCGAACGTCGCGTCCGGGTCGTCCGGGGTCCCCGGCGGATCGGCGGGCTTCTCCACCCAGCCCCGGATCAGGTCGTCCTCGCCCGCGTCGATGCAGCCGAACGCGAAGGCCTCGCTGCGCGGTACCCGGATCCCCGCCACGGTCACCGCGGCGCCGGTGGCGACGTGCTGATCGAGCATCTGGCGTGGGTCCATCCGGTACACGTGATCGGCGCCGAAAACCATGATGTGATCCGGCCGCTCGTCATACACGAGGTTCAGGGACTGCAGGATCGCGTCGGCCGAGCCCGTGTACCACCGGGGCCCGAGTCGCTGCTGCGCGGGGACCGGGGTGATGTACTCGCCACCCATACCGCTCATGTGCCACACCTGCGAGATGTGGCGATCGAGTGAATGCGACTTGTACTGGGTCAGCACGCAGATCCGCATGAATCCGGCGTTGACGAGGTTGCTCAGCACGAAATCGATCAGTCGGTACGACCCACCGAACGGCACGGCTGGCTTCGCCCGGTCCGCGGTGAGCGGGAAGAGGCGCTTGCCCTCGCCGCCGGCGAGGACGATTGCTAGGACGTGCGGCTGGTTCCTCACGCCTCTACCGTAACCGTGTCGGGCGGATCAACGCGGGGCATCGAGGGCATTGCCCCCTCCTCGCACCGGCTGGCCACCGCGGTGTCGGACGGTGTTCACCGGGGCCGGGACGGGAAGGCTCCCCAGCGGCTAGGTTGGCGTCTGTGCGAGTAGCGATGATGACGAGGGAATATCCGCCGGAGGTCTACGGTGGAGCCGGCGTCCATGTGACCGAGCTGGTGTCCACGCTGCGGCCTCTCTGCGAGGTCGACGTGCTGTGCATGGGCGCGGACCGGGCCACGGCGCGCGCGTTCCGGCCGGACCCCGAGCTCGGTCCGGACGCCAACCCCGCGATCCGGACCCTGTCCGCGGGACTGCGGATGTGCGTCGGCGCCGAGGGCGCGGACATCGTGCACTCCCACACGTGGTACACCGGCCTGGCCGGGCACCTGGCCGGTGAGCTGTACGGGATCCCCCACGTGGTCTCGGCACATTCGCTCGAGCCCAGCCGCCCCTGGAAGGCGGAGCAGCTGGGTGGCGGATACCGGGTGTCGTCGTGGTCCGAGCGCACCGCCTTCGCAGGCGCGGACGCGGTGGTGGCCGTGAGCGCCCGGATGAAGGACGAGATCCTCCGCGTCTACCCTGAGATCGACCCGGATCGTATCCACGTGATCCTCAACGGCATCGACACCACGGAATGGGCCCCGGTCGAGCCCTTCACCGGCCCCGATTCGGTGCTGCGCCGCCATGGGGTGGACCCGGACCGCCCGATCGTCGCGTTCGTCGGCCGCATCACCCGCCAGAAGGGCGTGCCCCACCTGGTGCGGGCCGCCCGGGACTTCCACCCGGATGCCCAGTTGGTGCTGTGCGCCGGCGCGCCGGACACCCCGGAGATCGCCGCCGAGATGGAAAGTCTGGTCGCCGAGCTCCAGTCCGGCCGCGACGGGATCTTCTGGCTGCGGGACATGCTGCCGCGGAACGAGGTGATCGAGATCCTCTCGGCGGCGACGGTCTTCGCCTGCCCGTCCGTGTACGAACCGCTGGGCATCGTCAACCTGGAGGCGATGGCCTGCCGGGCCGCGGTCGTGGCGTCCGACGTCGGCGGGATCCCCGAGGTCGTGGTGGACGGTGAGACCGGCACCCTCGTGCACTACGACGACACCGAGCCCGAGGCGTTCGAAGCCGGGTTCGCCGCAGCCGTCAACGACCTGATAGCGGACCGGGACAAGGCGACCCGCTTCGGACTGGCGGGGCAGGAGCGCGCCCGCACCAGATTCTCCTGGCAGGCGATCGCGGAACAGACGCACCAGCTCTACGCGTCTCTACTGCGCTGATCGCACCGGGTGGAAGGTCCTGACCTCGACGTGCACACGCACCTCGCGGTCGCCGCCGCCGAGGCGTTGCTCGAGTCCGCCGCGGTCCAGGTGCACGCCGCTGGGCCCCATGAGCGCGAGATCCACGGCCACGGAGCCGGGCACCTGCGCGGTGAAGTCCACGACATGAGCCGCACCGGGTGCGAAATAGCCGGCCAGTCCGGCTTCGAGCCGGTCCGCCTTGCCCGCCTCCGGCGTGAGCATCCCGGCGTGCGAACGAAGCGGCTCCAGGTGCCCCGGGCCGGGGCCCGCCACGACCAGGACCCCGCCGGGGGCGAGCACCCGCGCGAACTCCGCGGCGTTCCTCGGCGCGAACACGACCTGCACCACGTCCACGGAATCGTCGGCCACGGGCAGCCCGTCCCATGTGTCCGCGACCAGGGCGGCGATGTCCGCGTCGGCTCTGGCGAGCCGTCGCGCGGCGGCGACGGAGATCTCGGTGCCGATGCCCAATGGTGCGGCGGCGTCGCCCTCCCCGCCACGGCCAGCGCCACCGCTGTGATCGCCCCCGCTGTCATCGCCACCGCGATCGCCGCGGAGCGTCGACAGGACCTGCTCGAGGTAGAAGCCGGTCCCCGCGCCGGCCTCGAGGACCACGGGCCCGGCGCCGCGGTCCTCTCGATCCGCCCGGCCGATCGCCTCGCCTGCGACCCGGCCGAGCAGCGTGGCCAGCGGATCGAGGACACCGGAAACCAGCACCCGCTCCCGGGACAGGACCTGATCGGCGGTGTCCCCGACGAACCGTCTTCCGCGGAGGCCGAAGAGCGTGAGCTGGCCCTGGCGGGCCCGATCGAACGCATGCCCGGAATCGCAGCGCACCCCGGTGACCGGGCCGGGCGTCCCGGGACCGGCCGACTCAACCTCGACCGCCGTGAGCGGCTCCCCGCACAGCGGGCACCGCAACAGCGGGATCGCTCGCCGGAGCGCCCGAGACGCCGGGCTCACGCGCGTGGCCGGTCCGCGAGATCCCGCAGGAAGCCGATCAACGTCCGGGTGGCGAACCCCGTCGCGACCGGCCCGACCTCGTCGATCTCCTCCGGGGACCGCGCGGGGCCGGCGATGTCCAGGTGCACCCAGGGTCGCCCGTCCACGAATCCCTCGAGGAACAGCGCCGCGGTGATCGCGCCCGGCCCCCTGGGCGCCTGGCGACGGTCGGCGATCTCCGAGCGGACCGCCGGGCGCAGATCGTCCGGCAGCGGCAGCCGCCACCACCGCTCCCCCGCCCCCGCGCCGGCGTCGGCGATGCGCTCGGCGAGGTCGTCATCCGTTGCCATCACGGCTCCCGTGCGCATTCCCAGCGCGACCTTCATCGCCCCGGTCAGCGTGGCGACATCCACCACGACATCCGGATCGGATTCCGAGATCCCGTAGGCGAGGCCGTCGGCGAGGACCATGCGGCCCTCGGCGTCGGTGTTGGTGACCTCGGAGGTGATCCCCCCGACGTGGGTGACCACATCGCCGGGCCGGTATGCCGACCCCGAGAGCATGTTCTCCGCGGACGGCACCACCACGGTCAGGTCCAGATCCGCGCGCACGGGGTCGGAGCCGGCCGCGCAGAACGCCTCGGCGGCCGCGACGACCGCCGCTGATCCGGCCATATCGGTGCGCATGAGATGCATGCCCTCGGCGGGTTTGACCGAGATCCCGCCGGTGTCGAAGGTGATGCCCTTGCCCACGAGCAGGACCCTGGGCCCGGGGCCGGGGCGACGTGCGACGAGCACCCGAGGCGCCGCGTCGGATCCGCCACCTACCGCGAGTACTCCCCCGAAGCCGCCGGCCTCGAGGGCCGCGCCCTCGAGGACCCTGGTCTGCATCCCCGCCGCCTCGAGCAACTCCGACATCCGGGTCACGAGCCACTCGGGGGTCTTCAGGTCCGAGGGTGCGCCGGCGAGATCTCGGGCCAGCGCGGTGGCGCGGGCCGCCTCGCGAGCAGCTGCGACGGCCCGGTGGACGTGGTTGGCGGTGGCGGCGGTGTCGTCGTCGTGGCCACTACCGGCCCCACGGTCTGATCGGCCGGCCGCCACCCGGGCGGTGTCCACCCGCACCACCAACTCCGGCGCCACCGGCGCCGGATCCGCGGCGAAGGTGTCCTGACCGCGCGCGCCGAGCAGGTACCCCAGGACCAGGTCGCCGACACGATCGGGCGACACCTCGTCCGGCACGTCCACCACCACCGGGGCCGCGGACCGCGCATCCCGCAGATGTCGCGCCAACGCCGCACCGGCACGGCGGTGGCCGAGCCCGTGATCGACCGCGCCGGCCCAGCCCGCCCGGGGAGGCTCGTCGGCGAGCTCGACCGCGATCACCGCACGCCCCTCGTGCACCTCCGCACGAACCTCGTCCGTGCGCCCGCGCGGCGCGCGGCCTCGCTCAGCGGCACGCGTGATCACGGGCGTGGCGTCCTCGGGCGCGGCGCCGGAGACCACACGAACCGCGGGCAGCGGGCGGCCCGGGAGGGGACGGTCGATCGCGCCGCGGCCGGACGCCGGGTGGACGGGGTGGCAGCGACTGGGATCAGCGGACATCAGGGAACCCTCCGGACATATGAGTCGGCGCATCCGCCACGAGGGTCGGATGCGCCGGGATCGGTGGACGTGCGATTACGAGGTGGCCTCCGCCAGCTCCACGCTCAGCGACTTGGCCTCATCGGGGGTCAGCTCGACGACAAGTCGTCCGCCGCCCTCGAGCGGGACGCGCATGATGATCGCACGGCCCTCCTTGGCCGCCTCGATCGGTCCGTCACCCGTCCTGGGCTTCATAGCCGCCATCAGGTCGATTCCCTTCGTCCTTGTCCGCGAGGCGACACTGCGAGGCAGCGCCTGACCCACGATCGGTACCGCTAGTGGATACCGACGATTCTAGCGTGTTCCGCGTTACCCGGACGCCGGAGTCGGTCGACCGTCCGACCGCCGGGACGAGGCGTCGGTCACGCCGGCCTGCCCGAGACGGGCCCGCAGCTCATCGATCTCACGCGCCGCCTGTTCCAGAGCCCAGTCGACCTCCGCCATCGTGTAGCCCCGGGCGGACATCCCGAAACGCACCGAGCGCAGATCGTCACCGGCGATCGGTCCCTCCGGCAAGGAGGTGATCGTGTGCCCCTTCTCCACCGCCGGGAGCACCTCGGATCGGCCGAACAGCACCACGGACAGCGCGAACAGCGCCGCCGCGATGATGAGGGTGACCACCACGTAGATGACGACGGTGAGCATGGCCTGGGTTCCCTCCTCCGGCAGGCGCGCCTCGTCAGGTGGCGGGCCCTGTTCGACTGCGAGTCTGGCACATCGGCTCAGGCCAGCCCGCGCACCGTCCGGGCCGGTGGGCGGGTGCCGACGATCGAGGCGACCATCTCGAGCGTGCGCAGGGTGCCGGGCACGTCGTGGGTGCGGAACACCCGGGCACCGCCGTACGCCGCCACCGCCGTGGCCGCGAGGGTACCCTCGCCGCGGTTGTCGACGTCCGTGTCGAGGGTCTCGCCGATGAAATCCTTGTTGCTCAGCGCCATCAGCACGGGGTGGCCCACGGCGACGATCTCGTCGAGGCGACGCAGCAGTTCGAGACCGTGGAAGGTGTTCTTCCCGAAGTCGTGCGTGGGGTCGATGAGCACCCCGTCCGCGGGGACCCCGGCCGCGAGCGCCCGATCGGCGGCCGCGGTGAGCTCCCCCACCACGTCCCGGACCACATCCTCGTACCCGACCCGGAACGGACGCGTCCGCGGCACCGCCCCGCCGGTGTGCGAGCACACGAATCCCGCCCCCGCCTCGCCCGCGGCGGTGAGGACACCGGGATCGTGCCCGGCCCAGGTGTCGTTCACCAGATCCGCGCCCGACGCGACCGCACGACGGGCGACCGCACCGCGCCACGTGTCGACCGAGATGAGCACGTCCGGATGCCGCCGCCGCACCTGTTCGAGGAACGGGACGACCCTGCGGGTCTCCTCCTCGGCGTCGACCATGTCGCCGGGCCCGGCTTTGACCCCACCGATGTCGAGGATGTCCGCCCCGGCGGCCACCACCTCGTCGACCCGCCGCATCGCCGCCGTGTCGGTGAACGTGGCGCCGCGGTCGTAGAACGAGTCGGGTGTGCGGTTGACGATCGCCATCACCAGCGGGCGCTCGATCGGCACCGCGCGACCGCAGAGGGTCGGTAGCGGAGCCGGGACGGGACGCGTCACCGACGACCCCCGCAGGCGTCGAGGGCGGCGTCCAGGTCGTCGCGGACCACGAGACAGTCGAAGGCCTCCTCGTGGACCAGACCCTGCTCGGCCAGGTTTGCGACCCAGTCCAGCAGCGGTGTGTAGAAGCCGATCGGGTCGTAGAGGACCACCGGCTTGTAGTGGAAGCCGAGGGAGGCCGAGGTCCACATCTCGAACATCTCCTCCATGGTGCCGATGCCGCCGGGGAGGGTGAGGAACGCGTCGGAGCGCTCCTCCATCTCGCGCTTGCGTTCCCGCATGGAAGTGACGACGACGAGCTCGTCGGCCGACGTGTCCGCCACCTCGCGGACCCGCAGCCCCTCGGGGATCACCCCGACCGTGCGCGCGCCGCCGGCGCGGGCCGCCTCGGCGAGCGCACCCATCATCGAGACGTTGCCGCCGCCGGAGACCAGCGACCAGCCACGGCGGGCGATCGCGTCGCCCACGTCGGTGGCGATCTCCAGGAGCTTCGGATCGTAGGACGACGAGGCGCAGTAGACGCAGACCCTCCGGCCCGGGACGGGTGACATCAGCGCTCGGTCCCCCGGTGCTCCTCGCCGTACAGGTCCTCCCGCTGTTCCGCGGTCACCGCCGCGCGCTCGTGCGCGTCCCGGATGTACTCGACGGTCTCGGACACCGAGTCTGTCACCAGGAACAGGTCCGCGTCTGGGGCGGAGATCATGCCGTGCTCGACGAGCGTGCCCCGGATCCAGTCGACTAGTGGGGTCCAGAAGTCCACGCCCAGCAACACGATCGGGAACCGGGTGATCTTGTCGGTCTGGACCAGCGTGATGGCCTCGAAGAACTCATCGAGGGTCCCGAAGCCCCCGGGGGTGCAGACGAACGCCTGCGTGTACTTGACGAACATCGTCTTGCGGATGAAGAAATACCGGAAGTGCAGGCCGAGGTCCACCCACCTGTTTAGTCCCTGCTCCATCGGTAGCTCGATCCCCAGGCCCACGGACCGGCCGTTGGCCTCCCAGGCGCCCTTGTTCGCGGCCTCCATCTGCCCGGGACCGCCGCCGGTGACCACGGCGTACCCGGCCTCGGTGAGCGCCCTGCCCAGCTCGACCGCCTGCTCGTACACGGAATCGCCCGGGCGGGTACGGGCCGAGCCGAACACGCTGACGGCGTCCGGCAGCTCGGCCAGCGCGCCGAATCCGTTGACGAACTCGCTCTGGATCCGCAACACCCGCCACGGGTCCGTATGCAGCCAGTCGGTGTCCTGGTTCTGGTCGAGCAGGCGCTGATCCGTGGTCGTCCGCTCGTCACCCTTCTGGCGGCGGACGAGCACGGGGCCGCGCAGGTGCACGGGGTCGGTGGGGGCCATGAGTCTTGAAACTCCTTCAGGTGTGTGGGGCGCGCCCGGCGTCCCGGTGTGCAGGGTGGGCGCGGGTTCAGCCGGTCATGGTGAGGTAGGCGCGGAGAGTGGCGGCCACCTCGGTGATCTGCTCGGCAGGACAGTGTTCGTCCCGTGTGTGGGCCAGGCCCGGATCGCCCGGACCGAGGTTGACGGCGGGGATGCCCAGGGCTGCGAAGCGGGACACGTCCGTCCAGCCGTACTTGGCGCGCACCCTACCGCCCGCCGCCTTCACGAGATCCGCGGCCGCGGGCGCGGACAGTCCCGGCAGCGCACCCGGCGAGAGGTCGGTCAGCTCCCAGGACAGGCCGGGCCCGGTGAGCGGCTCCTGCCCGTCCGGCACCCGGGGAAGGCCGGTGAGGCCGAGCGCGTCGAGAGCATGGGCCAGGGCGGCGTCCGCGTCGCGATCGGGGGCCGAACGGAAATTGACGTCGAGCCACGCCTCGTCCGGCACGGTGTTCCCGGCGACGCCTGCCGACATCCGAACCGCCTGGAGCCCCTCCCGGTAGACGCAGCCGTCGATGTCCACCGAGCGCGCCGCGTAGCTCGACACCGCGTCGAGCACGGGCGCCAGACGGTGCACGGCGTTGTCCCCCAACCAACTACGGGCGGAATGCGCCCGCACCCCGCGGGCGTGGACCCGGATCCGTAGCGTGCCCTGACAGCCGGCCTCGATCAGGCCACCCGTCGGTTCCCCGAGGATCGCCACGTCGCCGGCCAGCCACTCGCGGTGAGTGCGTTCGAGGAACCCCAGCCCGTTGGCCGTGGCCTCGATCTCCTCGCAGTCGTACATCACCAGCGTGAGGTCGTGCGCGAGTGCGGGTGAATCGGCGAGCGTGGCGAACAGGTGCAGGAACACCGCGTCGCCCGATTTCATGTCGACGGCGCCGCACCCGTGCAGAACCCGCTCCGTCCCGTCTCCGGTCACCCGGCACGGCACGTTGTCCGCGATCGGGACGGTGTCGAGGTGCCCGGCCAGCACGACCCGGGTCGGCAGACCTCGATCCGTGCGGGCCAGCACCCGGTTGCCGTCCCGGAGGACCTCGATCCGCCCCGCCGCCGGGCCCGTGAACGCGTCGACGGTGGAGACCAACGATGCGTGGACGATCCCGGCGATCCGGTCCTCCCCCCGGGACGGGCTGGGGACGTCGACCAGGGCACGGGTGAGGTCGATCGGGTCGGAGGTCAGATCGAGGACGTCGGTCACGGCGTCCACCTTAGATGCCCGTCACCGGTGCGCGTCGGGGGTGACGATTAGCATGGCACCATGAGTGCACACGGAGCCGTCGCGACCGGAATCGCCACCCTGACGTCCGACCACACGGTCCTCGACGTCTGGTACCCGCAGCCCGAGCTGGGGGTCGCCGCCGCCAGCGGTCACCGGGTCCTCTCCGGCGCCGAGGTCCCCGCCGAGCTCGCCGCCCTGACCGGGCCGGATGCCGACCGCGGCGTCGAGCGCGTCGCGGTGCGGGTCGAGATCGCAGACCTCACCGAGCCTCCGGCCGACGCGTACGACGCGTACCTGCGTCTGCACCTCATCAGCCACCGTCTGATCAGGCCGCACTTCGCCAACATGGACGGACTGTTCGGCACCCTGACCAACGTGGTGTGGACCAACTTCGGTCCCTGCGCGGTCCAGGGCTTCGAGATCGTCCGCGCCAGGCTCCGCGCCCGGGGCGCGGTGACCGTCCACGGCATCGACAAGTTCCCGCGGATGGTGGATTACGTGGTGCCGTCCGGCGTGCGTATCGCCGACGCGGACCGTGTCCGTCTCGGTGCCCACCTGGCCGAGGGCACGACGGTCATGCACGAGGGCTTCGTCAACTTCAACGCCGGGACCCTCGGCGCCTCGATGGTCGAGGGGCGCATCTCGGCCGGCGTCGTGGTGGGCGCGGATTCCGACGTGGGCGGCGGCGCCTCGATCATGGGCACCCTCTCCGGAGGCGGCACGGAGACCATCTCGATCGGCGAGCGCTGCCTGCTCGGTGCCAATGCCGGCGTCGGCATCTCGCTCGGCGACGACTGCGTGGTCGAGGCCGGCCTGTACGTCACCGCCGGCACCAAAGTCGAGATCCGGGCCGGTGCCTGGGCGGACAACGAGCCGGTCAAGGCCGGCCAGCTCTCCGGCCGGGACAACCTGCTGTTCCGCCGCAACTCGATCTCCGGCGCGGTCGAGGCCGTGCCGTGGAAGCGCGAGGGCGTCGCGCTCAACGCGGAGCTGCACGCCAACTGAGGGTCCCCGCGCCGGCCCGGGCCCGCGCGAGCCGATCGCCGTGGGCGGGGCCGGGAACCAGGCATCGACAAGAGCGTTCCGCACGCATCGGTCGAGCAGAAGGTGTGCGGAACGCTCTTGTCGATGAGGGGCTGTCGATGAGGGGGCGCGCGGGTGGGCAGCGGCGGAGCGGGGGCCGGAGAGCGGCTGAGCGGCGACCGGGCAGCGCGGCCCGGCCGGGTCAGGCCAGGCGACGGACCGCCTCGGCGATGGTCGCGTCCGTGGCCGTGAGGGCGATGCGGACGTGCCGGGCGCCGCGCGGGCCGTAGAACTCGCCGGGCGCCACGAGCACTCCACGCTCGGCGAACCAGTCCGCGGTGTCGCGGCAGGGCTCGTCGCGGGTCGCCCAGAGGTACAGTCCGGCCTCCGAGTCGTCGATCCGGAAGCCCGCCGCCTCGACGGCCGGGAGCAGCCGCTCCCGGCGGACGCGGTAGCGCTCGCGCTGCTCGGCCGTATGGGCGTCGTCGACGAGTGCCGCCGCCATGGCCGACTGGATCGGTAGCGGCATCATCAGCCCGGAGTGCTTGCGCACCTCGAGCAGCTCGGCCACCAGCGCGGGGTCGCCGGCCACGAACCCCGCCCGGTACGAGGCCAGGTTGGAGGTCTTGGACAGCGAGTGCAGTGCGAGCAGCCCGGTGTGGTCGCCGTCGGAGACCCGCGGGTCGAGGATCGAGGGCGCCCGGCCCTCCCACACCAGCCCGAGGTAGCACTCGTCCGAGGCCAC
This sequence comes from Dietzia sp. NPDC055340, assembly GCF_053645335.1. Classification (NCBI taxonomy): domain Bacteria; kingdom Bacillati; phylum Actinomycetota; class Actinomycetes; order Mycobacteriales; family Dietziaceae; genus Dietzia; species Dietzia sp. NPDC055340. Next base: position 45,998 of record NZ_JBSHML010000005.1, read on the forward strand.
GATCACGCCCCGTTCGCGTGCCCAGCCCACGACCTTGCGCAGGTGCTCGACGCCGAGGACCTTGCCGGTCGGATTGGACGGCGAGTTGAGGAACAGCAGGTGCGGCGTGGACGGGCCGAGCTGGGTGAGCGAGTCGGCGCGGACGACGGTGCATCCGGCGAGCAGCGAGCCGACCTCGTACGTCGGGTACGCCACCTCCGGGATCACGACCGTGTGGCCCGCGCCCAGTCCCAGCTGGGCGGGCAGTCCGGCGATGAGCTCCTTGGTCCCGATCGCGGGCAGGACCGCGTCCGGGGTCAGGCCGGTGACCCCATGGCGCCGCGCCATGGAGTCGACGACGGCCCGGCGCAGCGCGGGGGTCCCGGCCGTCGTCGGGTACCCGGACTGTGCGGAGTCCGCGGCCAGAGCGTCCCTGATGACCGGCGCCACGTGATCGACGGGCGTGCCGACCGTGAGGTCGACAAGCCCGTCGGGGTGCGCCGAGGCGCGGGCCCGGGTCTCTGCGAGGGTGTCCCACGGGAACACCGGCAGAACCCGCCCGGGCGGCCGGCGCTCCGGGCGTGGTGCCACCCGGATCACTCCTGGTTCATAGGAGGCAAGGCCTTCACGAACGGGACGTCGTAGTCCACCTTGCCCACCTTGGCGGCACCACCCGGCGACCCCAGCTCCACGAAGAAGTCGGCGTTGGCCGCGTTGTACTCGGTCCACTCGTCCGGGACGTCATCCTCGTAGAAGATGGCCTCCACGGGGCAGACCGGCTCACACGCGCCACAATCGACACACTCGTCGGGGTGGATGTAGAGCATCCGGCCACCCTCGTAGATGCAGTCGACAGGACACTCCTCGACGCACGACTTGTCCATCACGTCGACGCACGGCTCTGCGATCGTGTAGGTCACGTCAGCCACCTTCCTCGTAGCGGTATCACCAGTATCGTAAGCCACCTCACCGCCGACCGGCGATGCCGCCCCCACCGGCCACGGGCTATGTGACGACGGACACTCCGATGGGTCGGGAGGCGGGCCCGTACAGGGTGTCCCGCCGACGCACCGGCCGCCCGATCCCCGTCGCGATCTCCTCGATCTCCTCCGGCGACTTGGCCGACCCGTTCTCGGCGCCGGCCATCCGCGAGATGGTCTCCTCCATCAGCGTGCCGCCGAGATCGTCGGCGCCGGACCGCAACATCGTGCGGGTACCGGCCACGCCGAGCTTCACCCAGCTGGTCTGCACGTGGTCGATCGCGCCGTGCAGCATGATCCGCGCCAACGCGTGCACGGCGACGTTCTCCTCGCGCGTGGGGCCCGGCCGCGAGGCGCCCGCCAGGTACAGCGGCGCGCTCCGGTGCACGAACGGCAGCGGCACGAACTCGGTGAAGCCCCCGGTACGCTCCTGGATCCCGCGCAGCGTCCGCAGGTGTGCCACCCAGTGCGCCGGTGTGTCGACGTGCCCGTACATCATGGTCGAGCTCGACCGCAGCCCCACCTCGTGGGCGGTGGTGACGATCTCGATCCACTCGGCGGCCGGGAGCTTGCCCTTGGTGAGGACCCACCGCACCTCGTCGTCGAGGATCTCCGCGGCCGTGCCGGGAATGGTGTCGAGGCCCGCGGCCCGCAGCTCGGTCAGCCACTCACGTACCCCGGTCCCGGAGCGCGAGGCACCGTTGGAGATCTCCATGGGGCTGAACGCGTGCACGTGCATGGACGGCACCCGCGCCTTGACCGCGCGAACGAGGTCCGCGTAGCCGGAGACCGGCAGGTCCGGGTCGATACCACCCTGCATGCACACCTCGGAGGCGCCGGACACGTACGCCTCGTACGCGCGGTCGGCGACCTCGGACGCGGACAGCGAGAACGCGTCCGCGTCGCCCTTGCGCTGGGCGAACGCGCAGAAGCGGCAGCCGGTGTAGCAGATGTTGGAGAAGTTGATGTTCCGGTTGACCACATAGGTCACCGTCTCCCCCACCACGTCGGCGCGGATCCGGTCGGCCAGGCCGGCGACCGCCGCCAACCCGTCCCCGGTCGCGGTGGCCAGCGCGAGGTATTGGTCGTCGGTGAGACCGGCCGGGTCCGACTCGGCGGCCCGCAGTGCCGCGAGGACCTCCGAGTCCGCGCGCTCCGGGGCCAGCGCGGCCGCCCCGATCTCGGCGGCGCGCGCCCGGATGACGTCCCAGTTGCCGAACGCCTCGCCGATGTCCGAGCGCGTGTCCGTATTGCGGCCCTCGGAGTCGATCGCGGTGTGCAGATCGGTCCGCCCGGACGAGTCCCAGTCGTCGTCGGGCTCCTGCCAGGGCCGTCCCTGCGGGCGGACGACCTCGTCGTCGTCGCCCGGCGCGGCCAACCCACTGGCCGGGTCGGCCAGCGCGCGGACGTGGCCCGCCACCCGCGGGTCGATCCAGGCGTCTCCCCCGCCCACATAGCGCGGATGCGCGGTGAGGCGCTCGCGCAGGTCCCACCCACTCGCGGCGAGGTCCGCGGTGAGCTCGTCCAGGTGCGGCCACGGACGCTCGGGATTGACGTGGTCCGGCGTCAGGGGCGAGATCCCGCCGAGGTCGTCGACCCCCGCGCCGATCAGCGCCAGCACGTCGGCCCGGTCGACCAGGTTGGGCGGTGCCTGCACCGCCACGCGCGGGCCCAGGACCAGGCGCGCCACCGCGATCGCGGCGAGGAACTCGTCCCTGTCTGCGTCGTCTGCGGACCGCATCGCCGTGTCCGGCTTGGCGCGGAAGTTCTGGACGATCACCTCCTGCAGGTGGCCGAACTCGCGGTCCAGCGCGGCGAGGGCCAGCAGACTCTCCGCGCGCTCCGTCCGGTTCTCCCCGATCCCCACCAGGATCCCCGAGGTGAACGGCACCGCCAGCCGGCCGGCGTCGGTGAGCGTGCGCAGCCGCACCGCCGGATCCTTGTCGGGGCTGCCGTAGTGGGCCTCGCCGGGTGTGGTGAACAGGCGGGTCGCGGTGGTCTCGAGCATCATGCCCATCGACGGCGCGACCGGCTTGAGCTTGGACAGCTCCGCCCAGCTCATGACGCCGGGGTTGAGGTGCGGCAGCAGACCGGTCTCCTCGAGGACGCGGATCGCCACGGCCCGCACGTAGTCCAACGTCGACGAGTAGCCGCGCGCATCGAGCCACTCGCGCGCCTCCGGCCACCGCTCCTCGGGGCGGTCCCCCAGCGTGAACAGTGCCTCCTTGCACCCGGCCTCGGCGCCGCGGCGGCACAGGTCCACCACCTCGTCGGGCTCCAGGTACAGGCCCTCGCCCGCGGCGCGCAGCTTGCCCGGCACGGTGACGAACGTGCAGTAGTGGCACCGGTCCCGACACAGTCGGGTCAGCGGGACGAAGACCTTGCGGGAGTACGTGACCACCCCGGGGCGCCCCTCGTCGGCCAGGCGCGCGTCGCGGCGGGCCGCGGCCAGGCCGGTGAGCCGCCCGAGGTCCTCGCCCCGCGCGGCGAGGAGCACCGCGGCCTCGGTGGCGTCCAGAGTCAGTCCGTCGGAGGCGCGGCGCAGGGCGCGCCTCATGGCCGACGTCGTGGGCTCGGGATCAGCGGGGGTCGAGGCGGAAATCATATCCGCGATGATGCCCCACCCCGCCCGTTCCGCGCGCGGGCGGTGCCTGTCGGCCGGTCTCACCAGCGCGCGCGGGCCGCCCCACTAGTCTGGTGGCCATGTCCGAACCCGCCCAGGCTCTCCGCGCCAACGGTGACCCACTGGTCGCCAGCCCGCCCTCCGTGACAGGGGGCGCGCACGCACTGCGCGAGCCAGCGCGTCTGCCCGACGCCCCCGTGGAGGTGGACACCGGCGACGAGTTGCTGACCTCCAACCGGATTCTCATCTCGGCGCCCCGCCACCGGATCGAGAAACGCACCCCGTTCCTGTTCATCATCGAGGGCATCTGGTCGTGGGCGATCCTGGCCGGCCTGCAGGTCGCCTGGTATTTCTGGGGCGAGAACGTGATGGGGTTCTGGAACTGGGTGGCGCTGGCGGCCACCATCCCGTTCGCGTTCATGGCCATCGTTGTGGCGCCGTGGTGGCGCTACGTCGTGGCGCGCTGGGACGTCTCGGACACCGCGGTGTGTTCGCGTAAGGGCTGGTGGACCACGCAGTTCCGGATCGCTCCGCTGGTGCGCCTGCAGACGGTGTACACCACGCGCACCCTGTTCGAGCGGTGGTTCGGGTTGGCCACCGTCAACGCCTCGACCGCCTCCGCGCAGGGCACGGTCGAGATCCGCGGACTGGCCGTGGCGGACGCCGAGGCGCTGGCGCAGCACCTCATCGCGATCGCGAACCTGGACACGGAGGACGGGACGTGACCGCACCAGGCGGCGGGGACCCCACCGCCGTCGATGACTTGCCGACGGTGGTCACCCGGGTCGAGGGCGACGACGACGAGGGCTCCCGCCCGGAACCGTCCACGTCCCCCGGAGCCGACGCCGGGTCCGACGCCGCGCCCGCGTCCGGGAGCGAGCCCGTCGCGGAGGCAGTCGACCCGGAAGCGCCGTGGGAGCGCCTGTCGTGGCGGATGCTGCTGGTCGACCCGCTGGGATCGTTGACCCGGCTGGCGCCGCTGTTCCTGATCTCCCTGTGGCTGGGGTCGAACCGCAGCAACTACTGGTTCGAGTTCATCATCATCTCGCTCGTCGTCCTGGCGGGCGTGCTGCGCTGGCTGTCGACGAGCTACCAGGTCGGCCGGACCCACATCATCCTCAGGAAGGGCTTCTTCAGCCGCCAGGTGGTGACGGTGGCCCGCAACCGGATCCGCAGTGTGGACACCGAATCGGACCTGTTCCACCGGGTCATGCGGGTATCGATCGTGGAGGTCGGCACAGGGCGGTCCGACGCCGGGAAGTCCGGTGCCGAACGATTCCGGCTCAACGCGATCGACACCGCGCACGTCGAGCCGCTGCGCGACGAGCTCCTCAAGCATCGTCGTGCGCTCGACCCGTCGCTCGGCATCGAGGACGAGGAGCAGTGGGGCTCCAAGTATGGCGAGGACATCGCCCGCTGGCGGGTCACCTGGTCCCGGTTCGCCCCGTTCTCGTTCATCGGGTTCGGTGTCCTGATGTCGCTGTGGTTGATCACGTGGCAGATGGGCGACATGCACCAGCGCATCATGGACCTGGCCGTGGTCGAGGGGACCATCGCCTGGCTCGATTCGCTCGGTGAGCCGTTCGCCATGGTGGGCAAGGGCATCGCGATCTGGTTGGTCGCCAGCGTCCTGGCGATCATCACCTACGCGATCCGGTACGGCAAATACGCCCTCACCGAGCGCGGGTCCGTGCTCTATGTGCAGAACGGCATCCTACGTCGCAAGCACCAGGCGCTCGACAAGGCGCGGTTGCGCGGCGTCGAGGTCCGGGCGCCGATCTACCTGCGGATGATCGGCGGCGGCCGACTCGAGCCGATCATGACCGGCACCAAGTCGGGTGGCAAGGCGTCGACGCTGCTGCCCCAGGCGCCGATGAAGGACGTCCGGCGCGTGGCCACGCGCATCCTCGGCGACGAGACTCCGGTGACCGTGCGGCTGCGCCGGCACCCGTGGAAGGCGGCCCGCCGACGCATCACCCGCGGGCTCATGCCGTTCTGGGTGGTCGCGGCCCTGCTCATCCTCATCCGCATCGATTCGGGGCCGTCCGCGGATGTGTGGGTGCGATGGGGCATCCCCGCGGCCTTCGTCCTGTTCATCCTGCTGTCGATCGACCGGATCCGCATGCTAGGGCACGCCCTGTTGTCAGACACACTGGTGTCCTCGCACGGGTCGTGGGGCGCCAAGCGCACGGTCCTCGAATCCGACGGCATCATCGCCTGGACCGTCAGCCAGTCGGTGTTCCAGCGCACGGCGAGGGTCGCGACGGTCACCGCGGCCACCCCGGCGGGGGCCGGGGGCTACTCCGTCATGGACATGGATGCCGACGAGGTCTGGGCGCTCGCCGAGGCGCTGACCCCCGGGATCACGGACGTGTGGCAGTACGAGGGCGCCCCCGAGGACGCCGGCCGAACCTCACCCTCGATGGGTGTCCGCCGACACTGAGCGGCCGTAGGCGGCCACCCACAGCGGGATGAGCCCACCGAACACCAGCAGGGCGAGGCCTCGCAGACCGAGAGGCACCGGCATGTCGCCGCCGGGACCCATGTCGAGCGCGATCAGCGTGAGGATGAACACCAGGGCCGGAAAGGCCGCGACAGGCTTGCGGTCCGACCACATCGAGGCGACCCGGACCAGCACCAGCGACCAGGCACCGGCGACCAGGACCGTGATGGGGAACGGGACGGGGCCCACGTACAGGGTCAGCCACGCCGCGGCGAGAACGCACCCGGTCACCGCTCCCGCCGCGAGCAGGGCCAGCGCCCCCGCCAGCTCGACGCCTGACGACGCCGCCCGCCCGCCGGTGCCGACCACGGGCGCGGTCACGCGTCCCGCCCCAGCCCGCTGAGCAGGTGGGCGACGCCCGGCGCACACCGGTCGTAGTTCTCCCCGCGCTCGTCGAGATCGTGGCCGATGTACCACTCGGCCTGTGCCACGGGCTGCAGTACGCCGTTGGTCAGTGCCAGGAACCAGGGGTCGCCGTCCACGGTCGGCACCAACTCGAGCTGGGTGGCGTGCCCGGTGAGCGCCTCGAGCTTGGCCGCATATGCGCTCTCGTCCAGCGGCACCCGGTGGGTGAGCCGGGAGTCGGCGACGGACGGCAGTTCGTCGGCGTGGGCGTGCCGTAGGTGTGCCGGGGGGTCCGGATGTTCCCGCGAGACGTCGGACCGCGCGGTGACGGTCCAGGCGAGCCGGGTCGGCCGGTGCGTCGCTTCGGCGACCGCCGCGTGGACGACCTCGTGCGCACGGATGTGGTCGGGATGCCCGTAGCCACCGCGCGGGTCGTAGGTCACGACGAGGTGCGGTCGGAACTCATCGATCACGGCGACCAGGGCGGCCACCGCCTCCGCCCCGGATCCGACGAACGCGCGCGGATGCTCGGCCGCGGGGGTCCCGGCCATTCCGGAATCACGCCACCGGCCGGCCTCTCCCAGGAACCGGGGCCGGCCCACGCCCAGCGCCCGCAGCGCGGTCGCCAGTTCGCTGATGCGGTACCCGCCCAGTTGGTCGGCGCGGTCGGAGACGAGGCCCGCGAACCTCTCCCCCAGGACCTCGCCCTCCTCGCCGAGGGTGCACGTCATCACGCAGACCTCGGCGCCGGCGGCCACGAGGGCCGCGATGGTGCCGCCGGTGGTGATCGCCTCGTCGTCGGGATGCGCATGGACGAACAGTGCGCGGATCCCCGCTGCCGGCGGGGTCGTGGCCGTCGGAGTCATCCGGTCCTCCTCCAGGTGGGTGCGGTATCGAAGACGTCGGTGACCGTCAGGGGCACCCGCGCCCCGGCGGCGTCGTCCGGGGATGATCCGGCGGACGACCGACCGGACAGCTCGACCCCATCATCAGCCAGAAGCATCGTCGGCCGCACGAGCGGAACGCGGACGGCCTGCTCCGCGACCAGATCCCCGGCCTCCACGAGGTCGACCCCGTCGCCCGGGCCGACCCCGAGCGCACCGTCGATACGGGGATCACACAGGCCGGCGGTGTCCGAGGCGCGCGCCGGGGCATCGACTCCGAGCGTGCGCGCCGGCGTCGTGGGTGTGGTCGTCGTCCCCGCCTCCTCCGTCCCGGTGGCCTCGCTGTCCGGGGCCCGGCCCGGGCGCGCAGGGGTCATCGTGGTCGAGGTGGGCGGCACCAGGCTCGACACCGTGGTACGGGGCCGCGAGGGCGAAGAATCCGTCTGGGTCGCGGCCCCGGCCGCGACCGCCTGGTGCCCTGCCGCGCAGGCGAAGCGCGATACGGCGGCCACCTCGGCATCACCCTCCACGGGTTGCCAGCCCACCACCGCATCGACGAGGCCGTGCGGCAGGACGTCCGCGTAGAGCTCGCTGGGCTCGAGCTCCCACACGTGTGCCCCTACCCCGGTTCCGCGGAGCTGGTCGGCCAGCGTGTACGCGGCGGTACGTGCCCGGTCATCCGCGGCCTCGACACCGAGCGTCACGGTCAGCGGCGTGCCGGCGAGCTGCCACCGGCCCCCGTCCCGGACGTATCCGGCGGCGGTGAGTTCCGACTCGGTGACCGTGTCGTCCGAGGTCGCGGTGGTCGCGGCGTCGGCCGGGAACGGGAACGACGTGATCTGCGGGGATGGCTCACCCGTGACGATCCGGCCCACCACCTCGGGGTCGATCGCCGCCGCCAGTGCGCGGCGGACCCCGGGGTTCGAGACCGTCGGCGCGACGGTGTTGAACGCGAGCTCGAGCTGCGCCGAGGCCGTGACCGTCGTGTCGGTGACGCCCGGAATCGTCGCGGACACGTCGGCGACGACCGGTGCGTCGGCCACCATGGCCATGACCCCGGGGCCGTCCCGCAGGGCCGCCCCCAGCTGACCGGGACCGCTCTCCCGTCGGACGACGATCTGGCCGGTCTCCGGCGCCCGCGCCCAGAAGCGGTCGTTACGGACGAACTCGATCTCCCCCCGGCCGAGGTCGGCGGCGCGGATCATGTACGGGCCCGCGCTCATGACCGGCAGCCCCGCCATCGCCCCCTGGAACCCGTCGGGGGCGTCTTTGAGGATGTGCCCGGGCAGGAGGTCGGCGAACAGGGTCCGCCAGTGCTCGGGCGGCGACTCGAAGAGCACGTCCACGACCTTGCCGCCGGCGCCGGCGCGGACCGCCACGATCCGCTCGTAACCGGCCGGGTCGACGACCCCGGGCTGGGTGACCATCTGGCGCCACAGGTACTCGAAGTCCTCGGCCGCCACGGGCACGCCGTCGGACCACTGGGCCTTGGGATCGATCGTGTAGCGGATCGTGGCCGGCGCCTCGGGCAGGGGCGCCGCCGAGACCAACAGGTCACGGTTGAGAACCGGCTCCCCGTCCGGCCCGGGGACGAACGCGCTGGGCAGCAGGAGGGCCGCGACGAGGTCGGTGTCGACGCCCTGGTCGGCGAGGAGGTGCGGGTTGAAGCCGCTCTCGACACGGTCCAGGGCGAGGAGGAGTCCGCCGGCGGTGAGACTGACGTCCGTACCGGAGCCGGAGCCCTCCTCGCCGCCGACGACCGTGGGTGGCGGCGGGTCGGCCACGCACCCGGTGACGACGACGAGGGCCGCCGCCGCGGCCAGTGCCACCGCGGCCCGGCGGCGCCCTGACGCCCCCCTCGTGGTCACGTGTGCCCCCTCGGTGCGCCGACTACTTGTCGCGCGCCTTGGAGCGGCTGCGGGCCTTGGCACGCTCGGTGGCGGTGAGCAGGACCTTGCGCACGCGGATCGCCTCGGGGGCCACCTCGACGCACTCGTCGCCCGCGCAGAACTCCATGGCCTCCTCGAGGCTGAGGTTGCGGTGCTTGGAGAGGGTCTCCGTGGCGTCGGAGCTCGCCGCACGCATATTGGTGAGCTTCTTCTCCTTGGTGATGTTGACGTCCATGTCCTCGGACCGCGGGTTCTCGCCCACGACGACGCCCTCGTAGACCTCGGCGCCCGGCTCGATGAAGAAGTCGCCGCGGTCGGCCAGACCCAGCAATGCGAAGGTGGTGGCCTTGCCCGAGCGGTCCGCGACCAGCGAGCCGGTGTGGCGGGCGCGGATCTCGCCGGCCCACGGCTCGTACCCGGCGGAGACCGAGTTGGCGATGCCCGAGCCCCGGGTCTCGGTCATGAAGATGGTGCGGAACCCGATGAGGCCTCGGGCGGGGACGGTGAACTCCATACGGACCCAGCCGCTGCCGTGGTTGCTCATCTGCTCCATGCGACCCTTGCGGGCGGCCATGAGCTGGGTGACCGCGCCGAGGTGCTCCTCGGGCACGTCGATCGTCATGTGCTCGAACGGCTCGTGCAGCTTGCCGTCGATCGTCCTGGTGACGACCTGCGGCTTGCCGACGGTGAGCTCGAAGCCCTCACGACGCATGGTCTCGACGAGCACGGACAGTGCCATCTCGCCACGCCCCTGGACCTCCCAGTCGTCGGGACGCTCGGTGTCGAGCACCTTGAGCGAGACGTTGCCGACCAGTTCCTGATCCAGGCGGGCCTTGACCATCCGGGCGGTCAGCTTGTTGCCGCCGTTCCGGCCGGCCATGGGCGAGGTGTTGACGCCGATCGTCATGGAGATCGCGGGCTCGTCGACCGTGATGGCGGGCAGCGCGACCGGGTTGTCCGGGTCGGCGAGCGTGTCGCCGATCATGATCTCGCTGATGCCGGCCACGGCCACGATGTCGCCGGCCACGGCCTCGTCCGTCGGGACCCGCTCCACGCCGTCGGTCTTGAGCAGCTCGGAGATCTTGACCGTCTTGGTCTCCTGCTCACCGTCCGGCGTGTTGTGGATCCATGCCACCTGCTGCCCCTTGCGGAGACGGCCGTTGTGGATACGGACCAGGCCGATGCGGCCGAGGAAGTTGGAGGCGTCCAGGTTGGTGACGTGGGCCTGGAGCGGGGCCTCGACGTCGCCCTTCGGGGCCGGGATGACGTCGTAGAGGAGCTCGAAGAGACCGTCCAGGTTCTCGCCGTCCGGCTCCTGGCCGTTCGCCGGCTGGGTGGTCGACGCCTTGCCGGCACGACCGGAGGCGAACACCACGGGCAGCTCGAGCGCGTGCTCGGCCGCGGCCTGGGCGGCCGGGTCCTCGAGATCAGCGGCCAGGTCCAGCAGCAGGTCCTGTGCCTCCTCGACGACCTCGTCGATACGCGCGTCCGGGCGGTCGGTCTTGTTGACCACGATGATCACGGGCAGCGACGCGCCGAGCGCCTTCCGGAGCACGAACCGGGTCTGCGGCAGCGGCCCCTCGGACGAGTCGATGAGCAGCACCACGCCGTCGACCATCGACAGTCCACGCTCGACCTCGCCACCGAAGTCGGCGTGACCGGGGGTGTCGATGATGTTGAGGACGAGATCCCCGCCACCGGCGCCCGCACCCGGCCGACGCACGGCGGTGTTCTTGGCGAGAATGGTGATGCCCTTCTCGCGCTCGAGGTCGCCGGAGTCCATGACGCGGTCCACCAGCTCCGCCCGCTCGTCGAACGCCCCCGACTGACGCAGCAGTGCGTCGACGAGAGTCGTCTTGCCGTGGTCGACGTGCGCCACGATGGCGACGTTACGGAACTCGGTCAGGGCCATACGCTGGGTTCTCCCTCAGGGGCGTTCGGCGCCGGGTCGGCTGTACACCGCCGGGCGCATGACGGGAATCGGCGGATTCGCTCCGCAAGATCCACAGGCGCGTCCGGACAGGCCGCGCGTGCGGACCCACATTACCCGCTGCATGCCCCCGTGTTATATCCGCCGAGGCCCGGCCACGTCGCGCCGGTCGTCTCCGTGCGCACGTCAGCGGCACCCGGAGGACCCGCCGCATGGTCTGACTGTTATTTACAACACACGCCCCATCTGCAACACTGGCCCCAGACCGAGCACGTCACCACCTCCCCGGTGTCCACATCAGGGGGCATTGTGAGAACATCGAGCGGTCGACTGGTCGTCTCCGCCGACCGGTCCGCCCGCCTCATCCGAAGAATGGACTCGCCAGTGATCCGCCACTCGCTCAGGACCTCGTTCCGGACCCTCGGCATCGGCGCCGTCGCCGCCATGGCCATGGGCCTGGCCGCACCCGCCGCCGCCAGCGCACAGTCGCTCGACGAACTGGGGCGCCCGACCGAGCCCGTCCTGCAGGCCATGGAGGGCCTGGCCGAGCAGCAGTGGATCCCCGAGGACACCCGCGGCACGATCCTGCGTCTCGTCGGGTTCTTCCGCGGCACCGGCGAGCCCGGCACCCCGCTCCCGGAGAACGGCCCGGTCATCGCGCAGTTCGCCTATCCGACCATCATGCAGAACTGCATCGGTGGCGAGCAGACCGCCGTGGGGGCCGCGACCGCCATCCCCGGCCCGGCCGACCTCCCGCTCCCGGGTGTCCCGCAGAGCCAGCTGGGCTTCGTGTTCACCGCGCTGGGCACCGAGGGTGTGGCCGAGCACCAGGTGCAGCCCATGACCGTGGACTGGGTCAACATCCACAACGGCCGTCACGGTTCGACCGTCCTGACCTACAACGGCATCAACGAGGGCGGCCCCGCCACGCTCAACGGCGTCGCGGACACCGGCCCCGGCCACGTGCTGATGGTCCTTCAGGGTGGTGTCACCACCAAGCTCGAGGGCGGTGGAGACGTGAACTGCGTGCCGTTCCCGACCGTGGGATCCGCGTTCGTCGGCTGAGACCGGATCGTCGCCGCCCCGGTCGAGGGCCGGTCCCGTTGCGCTGATGAGCACTGACACCCCGGACACACAGGAGTTCCGTGCCGCGCTGAGCAAGGCCCGCCGCGCCCTCTCGGGCGGCGGGCCTCTCGTCGTTCTCAGCGGCGCCGGTATGAGCGCCGAGAGCGGAGTACCCACTTTCCGCGACGCCCAGACCGGGTTGTGGGAGCGCTATGACCCCACCGAACTGGCGACGCCCGAGGCCTGGCTACACGACCGGGACAGGGTGTGGGCCTGGTACCGCTGGCGCGAACATCTCGTGTCCACTGCCCCACCCAATGCCGGCCATATCGCCGTCGCCCGGGCCGAGAGGCACCGCCAGGTCGTGGTGGTCACCCAGAACGTCGACGATCTACACGAGCGCGCCGGCTCGACGGTGGTCCACCACATCCACGGCAGCCTGTTCGCGCACCGCTGCGACACCTGCGGGGAACCGATGGACCCCGGCCCGCCGTCGGCGGCGCCGGTGGATCACCTCGAACCGCCCCGCTGCCCCCGTGGCGACGGGCGGGCCAGGCCCGGTGTGGTGTGGTTCGGTGAGATGCTGCCGTCGGCCGCGTGGGAGGCTTCGGTGTCCGCCGTCACCGGGGCCTCGGCTGTCGTCGTCGTCGGCACGTCGGGCCTCGTCCATCCCGCCGCGTCACTGCCCGCGCTCGCCGCGGAGACAGGCATACCCGTCATCGAGGTCAATCCCGGCCCCTCCGGCCTGGGCCGCGAGGTGGACGTCCACCTCCGCGCGCCCGCGGGGCGGGTGCTCCCCGATCTGCTGTCCGACTGACAGCGGCCCGTGCTGCACTCCCCCATCGCGGCGCTCTTCCGAACGTGGCGGCCCCGCGGATCGTCGTTCCGACCTCCGCAGCCCGGCCGGCCGTCTAGCGTTCTGTTATCAGCGACGTCGCGGTGACAGCGCTGCCCGGCAGTGGCCCGGGACTTCCAGGAGGAGGAATCCGACGCATGTCCGACCCAACACCACCGTCCACTCCCGCGATCGTGGCCGCCGAACTCATCGGCACGTTCTGGCTCGTCCTCGGAGGGTGCGGCACCGCGGTCTTCGCCGCCATCCAGGTCGCCGACGGCGAGGCCGGTGCGCTCGTCCCCGTGGGGGTCGGCTACCTCGGCGTCGCACTGGCCTTCGGCCTCACCGTCCTGACCGGCGCCTACGCCGTCGCCCACATCTCGGGTGCCCACTTCAATCCCGCCGTCAGCGTCGGCGCCGCGATGTCCGGACGTCTGCCCTGGTCGCGACTTCCGCTCTACATCGTGAGCCAGGTGGTGGGCGGACTGCTCGGAGGCACGCTGATCTTCGTGGTCGCCAGCGGCAAGGCCGGTTTCGAGGCCACCGGCGGGATGGCGGCCAACGGCTACGGCGCCCATTCCCCCGACGGGTACAGCCTGCTCTCCGCGCTGATCATCGAGATCGTTCTCACAGCCCTGTTCGTATGGGTGATACTCGGCGCAACAGACCGTCGTGCTCCCGTCGGGTTCGCGCCGGCCGCCATCGGCCTGACCCTCACCCTCATCCACCTCATCTCTATCCCGATCACCAACACCTCCGTCAACCCGGCCCGTTCCACTGCCGTGGCGTTCTTCAACGGGGACGGGGCCCCCGGACAGCTCTGGCTGTTCTGGCTGGCACCCATCGTGGGCGCGCTCATCGCAGGCGCGCTGTACGAGCCACTGTTCGGCGGCCGGTCGCGCCGGGCCGTACCGGCCTGACACAGGCCTGGAGCGGGTCGGCCGCCTCCTCCGACGAGACGACCGACCAGCCTGCGGCCTCCTAGCGGCGAGGTGCGTCCGGATCGATACGGCCGGGCGCATCATCGAGCGGACCCGGGGCCCGGCGGCCGTCCGGGCCGGCGCCCGGTCCACTGATCCCCGCGCCCGCGCCCGAATCCAGCGGATCGTCGGCGCCGTCGGTCCGTACGCGGTGGCGCCCCTGGTCGTGGCCCGGGCCGGCGCCCCGATCGCGGAGTCGGTCACCGAGCCGGGCTTCGTCGTCAGCCCGGTGGCGGGGATCGAGCTTCTCCGCGGTGCGCTCCATCCTCCGCACGTCGCTCTTCTGCTCGTCGAGGGCCCCACGGCGGTGGTCGGCCTCGGCGCGAAGCATGTCCGCCTCCGCGGACTTGGCCCTGGCCTCCTGCTCGGCGGCGCCTGCCCGGTGCTCCTGCTCGCGAGCGGCGGCCTCCTGATGATCCAGCCTCTTCTCGCGTTGACGAGCGTCGCGACGAAGTTCCGACGCCTCCGTCAGCTTCTTCCGATTGTTGTTCCGGGCGGCCAGAGCGATGAGCGCGATGACGATGACGATGATCAACGCGATCACCGCGATAACTATCCAGATCACGGGATCCATGGCGGTCTCCTTTTCCGGGTCACTGTTCGTGCAGGGTCTTCAGTGCCTCCGGAACCTAATCCCGACCGCCGCGGGGCGCTACCGGACTACCGACGGCCGGTGCCCGTCAACGCCCGGCTCAGATGAGAGCCCGGCGGGTCAGACCTGCGTCCCGCGCCTCCCGGCTCAGCCGATCGCGGTGGTCGGGATGCGCGACGGCGATGAGGGCGGCGGCCCGGTCCGCCACCGATCTGCCCCGCAGCGAGGCGATGCCGTACTCGGTGACCACGTTCTCGATAATGTTCTTGTGCGTGGTCACCGGGCTGCCCGGCGTGAGCGACAGGGTGATGCGGCTGACCCCCTTGGAGGTCTGGGACGGCGTGACGATGAACCCGCGACCGCCGGGAGAGAACCGGCAACCGCGGGCGAAGTCGGCCTGACCCCCGGCGCCCGACCAGTAGTGTCCCGCGATCGTCTCCGACGCCGCCTGCCCGTACAGATCGACCTCGCTGGTGGCGTTCACGGAGTACAGATTGCGCTCCTGCCCGATGACCCGGGGGTCGTTGACGACGTCCACCGGCAGCATCGCGACGGACGGGTTGTCGTGCAGCCAGCTCATGAGCCGCCCGGATCCGACGGCGAACGTCGTCACATGCTTGAACGGGTGCCCGGTCTTGCGGGACCCGTCGATCACCCCGGCCTCGACGAGGTCCATCACCCCGTCGGACAGCGCCTCGGTGTGGATGCCGAGGTTCTTGTGTCCGGTCAGCTTCGACAGGAACGCGTTGGGCAGCTTGCCCACCCCGAGCTGGAGACACGCGCCGTCGGGGACCTGCTCGGCGATGAGGGCGGCGATCGTGTCGTCGACCTCGCCCGGGGTCGGCGGCTCGACGGTGATCATCGGTGCGTCGTTACGCGTCACCCCCACGACCTGCGAGAGGTGAATGTGATTGCGGCCGAACGTGCGGGGCATGTTGGCGTTGACCTCGACGAAGAACGGCACCTGACCGATGAACGACGCGACGTAGTCGGCGTTGGTTCCCATCGAGAAGTAGCCGTGCTCGTCGATCTCCGACACCGTGGTGATCGCCAGCCCCGGCGGCGAGAACTCCCGCATCGTCGCGGGAACCTGGGCGAAGTCGACCGGCACGAGGTCGCAGTGACCGTCATGGAAGTTCTTCCGCGACCCGGGCCCCAGGAAGTAGTCGACGTGCCGGAGCCGCCCCGGGTACGCACCCTCCATGAAGGGCAGGGACTCCCACGGGTCCATGTGATGGATCGTCACGTCCTCCAGCCGGTCGGCCCCGTCGTCCAGGGCGCGCAACAGGGCGGGCGGTGCGCCGTTCTGGATCGGCGAGATGATGTGCATCCCCGCCGCGACGTGATCGAGGATCGCCTCGGGGGGCAGTTCTTCGTACTCGGCATTCCTCATCGGGAGTCTGCTCTCGGTCAGGCGGATCGACGGGCGGTGACTCAGCTCAGGGCCGGGATGACCTCCCGTTCGAACAGCTCGAGTCCCGAGGTATCGGTGGCGATCTCCGGGAAGTAGAAGATCCCGTACTCCATCCCCTGCGCCCTGAGCCCGGCCAGATTCTCGATGATCTGCTCGGGGGTACCCACTGCCGGCAATCCCTGATAGGCGCCCAGTTGCCGGTCGGCCTCCTCGACACCGACGTGGCGGGCCATCCGATCGTGGATGAACGCGAGCCGGTCGGCGACCTCCCGCTCGGTCTCGCCGATCGCCACGTTGTAGTTCGCGGTGCGGGTGATCTCCGCCGGATCTCGACCGATGTCGGCGCAGTGGCCCCGCAGCACCTCGGACTTGTGGGCGAACCCGTCCGGGGTGCCGTCGAAATTCGTGTAGTCCGCGTGACGGGCCGCGATCCGCAGGGTCTTCCGCTCCCCGCCACCGGCGATCCACAGGGGGATGCCGCCCTCCTGCAGGGGTCGGGGCTGCACGATGGCACCGTCCACCCGGTAGTGGTCGCCGTGCAGGGAGGCGACACCGTCCGACCACGCGTCGAGCATGATCCGGACACCCTCGTCGAGCATGGCCAGCCGCTCGCCGCCGGACGGGAACCCGAAGCCGTAGGCCCGCCATTCGTGCTCGTACCACCCGGCGCCGACCCCCATCTCGACGCGGCCGCCCGAGATCACGTCGACGGTCGCCGCGATCTTCGCCAGCATCGCCGGGTTCCGGTACCCGATACAGGTGCACATCTGCCCCAGGCGGACGCGGGAGGTCACCGCCCCGAGCGCCGACATCAGGCTCCACGCCTCGTGCGTCGCCTCGGTCCGGGTCAGCGGGGAGGTGTGCATGTGGTCATAGACCCACACGGACTCCCACGGGCCCGAGTCGGCCCGCGCGGCGAGCTCCGAGATAGCGGGCCAGTGCCCGGCGGGCGGGACGTCCACCAGGTCGAGCCGCCAGCCCTGGGGAAGAAACAGTCCGAATCGCATGGCCGCGAGCCTAGCGCCGCGCGGTCCTTTCCGCCCCGAAGTCACCTCACGTTCAGCTGCCCGGGTGCCCGGGGCGGTCGCCCCCACGGTTCAGGTGCGTGGGTCCTCGTCGTCGGGTGGGTCCATCTCGCCCGCACGCACGGTGAACCCACTCGGACGCGGACCGTCCTGGGCGTGCCACAGCAGCGCGACCTGCACTGTCGCCTCGTCCGCATCGGCCTGGTGCTCACCGATCCGGGCGTCGACCGGGACCTCGACCCCGGAATCGACCACCGCGGTCTCCACCCGGGCACCGGCCCGCACCACGGCCCCGGGCAGGATGACGCTGTCGCGGACCACCGCGCCGTGCTCGACGACCGCCCCGGGTCCGATCACGGAGTGCTCCACCGTGCCGCGGATCACCGCTCCGCGCCCCAGGAGCGATCGGGTGACCTCCGCCTGTGGCCCCGTCCTGGCCGGCCCGCTGAACGACGACGCCGTCCGCAGCGGCCATCCCGGAACGTCGAGCTCATGGACAGGCGGCTCCCCCAACAGGTCCATGTGGCCGGCCCAGTACGACGCGACCGTGCCCACATCGCGCCAGTAACCGTCGTGCCGCCACTGACGCGCATGCCCGGCGGCGACCATCGCCGGCAGCACGTTCTCCCCGAGATCCCCGGGATCGCCGTCCCCGGCGGTGAGAGCCTCCTCATGGGCGGCCTCGAGCCGGGAGATCAGGGCCGCGGTGTTGAAGACGAAGATCTCGGCGCAGACCAGGTCGGAGGACGGGTCCTCGGGTTTGTGACTGTAAGCGGTGACGGCGCCGTCGTCGTCGACCTCCACCACCCCGTACCGACCGGCATCGCGCGGATCCACGCGCGTGGTCACCATCGTGACCTCCGCGAACGACGCCAGGTGATCGCGCACGATCGCGTCGTAGTCCAGGCGGTACACCGCGTCCGCACTGACCACGACGGTCACCTCGGGCGCCGCCCTGCGCAGCGGTTCGACCTGCTTCCACAGCGCGTCGGTCGTACCGGAGTGGAACCCGTCGCGGCCGGTGCCCTGCGACGGATGCAGGACCAGCAGTCCCCCGTCGAGACGGTCCAGATCCCACGGGCGGCCGCTGCGCAGGTGGGCGCCGAGCGACACGGGATGGAACTGCTGGATCACCCAGACGTCCCGGAATCCGGAGTTCGCCGCATTGCTCAGTGCGAAATCCACCAGGTGGTAGCCGGCGCCGAACGGGACGGCGGGCTTGGCGCGGTCCCTGGTGAGCGCACGCAGCCGCGAGCCGGCACCGCCGGCCAGAACGAGCGCGACGACAGAGGACGGGGCCATGGGCTCGGCTCCTCCCGTGGATGGACAGCCCGTGAGATGCGGGTCGGTTGCGTCAGCCTATCGACACACGACCGTCGCGCGCACCCGCTCGCCCGGTCAGGCGCTGACCACGGCCACATCGGGGGCGGCCGCCTCGTCCTCCCCGTCAAAATACAGCGCGACATAGCGGCCCGCGACCTGCGTGACCTGCATATCCATGTCGTACACCTCACCCAGGACGTCGGTTCGCATGATGTCGGCGGGCGCGCCGTCGGCGATGATCCGCCCCTCCTTCATCGCGATGATCCGGTCCGAGTAGGCGGCCGCGATGTTGATGTCGTGGATGACCAGCACGATGGTCTTGCCGCGCTCGGCCGCGGTCCGACGAAGCAGTCGCATGATCGACGTTGCGTGGCGGAGATCCAGATTGTTGAGCGGCTCGTCCAACAACACGTAGTCGGTGTCCTGGGCCAGGACCATCGCGATGTGCGCCCGCTGACGCTGACCGCCCGACAGCTCATCGAGATAGCGGTCGGCGAACTCCTCCAGCTCCATCGCCGACAGCGCGTACTCCACGTGCTCGATGTCGTCAGGGGCGGGGCGCCCGCCGTTGTGCGGAAAGCGGCCGAACCCGACGAGCTCACGCACCGTGAGTCGGATGGCCATCGAGTTCTCCTGGCGCAACACCGCGAGGCGGCGCGCAAGCTCGCGCCCGGCGTTCTTCGAGACGTCCACGCCGTCGACCAGGACGTGGCCTTTGTCCGCGGTCTGCAGGCGACTCATCACGCCGAGCAGGGTCGACTTGCCGGCCCCGTTCGGTCCGATGAGCGAGGTGACCCCACCCTGGGCGAAACACGCCGTCACGTCGTGGAGGACCTGCGTGTCGCCGTACGACGAACAGACCGACTGCGTCTCGATGCCGCAGCCCTGTACCCACTGGCCACCGGAACGGTCGTCGCGGCGTCGGAACGGGAGAAGGGACATGATGTGCCTCACTTTCAGCGAGCGCGGTTGGTCAGGAGCAGGAACAGGAACAGCAATCCACCGACGAACTCGATAATGATGCTCAGCGCGGACTCCACGCCGAGGACGCCGAGTACCAGCTCGCCGCCGGCCAGCGCGATCACGCCCAGCAAGCAGGCCACGGGGAGGGTGAAACGGTGCAGGGTCGTACCCAGCAGGGCGTAGGCCGCGTTCGCCACGATGAGTCCGAAAAACATCACCGGGCCGATCAGTGCCGTCGATGCCGAGACGAGGAACGACACCACAACCAGCACGATGACCGTGACCCGGCGGTGGTTGACGCCCAGCGCAACCGCGGGGTCCCGGCCGAGAAGCATGACGTCGAGGCGACGACCGAGCATCGTCACCACCGCGAGGCCGGCGACGACGATCGCGGCACAGGCGATCAACACATCCACCTGGACGCCGCGGAAGCTGGCGAACATAGCGTCCTGCACCTGCAGGTAGGCGGCCGGATCCAGCAGCCGCTGGAAGAACGACGAGACCGAGCGGAAGAAGACCCCGAACACCACCCCGACGAGAAGCAGCAGGTGGATGTCGGTCCTGCGGCCACCGAGCAGCCAGAGGTACAGCGAGGTCGAGGCGATGACCATGATCGCTGTCTGCGACAGGAAGCCGGACAGTCCGCCGCTGGTGAGGCCGCCGATGATCGCGGCATCGCGCGGCACCATGAAGAACACCAGCAGCGTCTGGATGAGCAGATACAGCGAGTCGAAGCCCATCAATGCCGGGGTGAGGATCCGATTTCCCGTGACGGTCTGGAACAGCACGGTGGACACGCCGACGGCGACCGAGACGAGGACGATCGCCACGGCATGGCGTGACAGTCGGTCGAGCGAGTAGCTCCAGGCCTTGGAGCCGACCGTATCCGGTAGACCGACGAGGACCAGCGCCGTCAGGGACGCGGCCGCCAGCATTGCGCACACGACAACGACGGCCCAGCGTCGACGGCGATCGGACTCCGCCCGTGTACGCACAGGGGCCCGGCCCTCGGGCGGGGCGACGAGAGTTGCGGAGTCAGCCATTGCGCACCCCCTTGAGCATCATCGCCAGGAAGACCGCCCCGCCCAGGACTCCGACGATGGTCCCGACGGGGATCTCGCCCGCACCGGGAGCGCCGTCCGTGAACAGCCCCGGGAGAGACCGGCCGACGATGTCGCAGACGAGAACAGTGACTGCACCGAGCATCGCGACCAGAGGCAGACCGCGCCGGGCGTCGTCACCCACGAGACGGGACACGACGTTCGGGACGACGAGCCCCAGCAGCGGGAGCGCACCGACGGTCACCACGACGACAGCGGCGACCGCGGCGACGATGGCCATCCCCAACGCGACGACCGTACGGTGATTCAGCCCGAGTCCGGTCGAGACGTCTTCGCCGAGGCCGGCAACGGTGAACCGGTCGGCGGCGATGTAGGCGATCACGCCCAGCCCGGCGACGAGCCAGAGCAACTCGTACCGCCCGGCGAGCACGGCGGAGAAGTCGGCCAACATCCAGGAGTTGAGCATCTGCAGCAGGTCACGGGTCATCGCGAGGAACGCCGCGACCGCGCCGATCACCGAGCCGAGCATGATCCCGATCAGCGGCACGACAAACGTGTCCGACGTCGGGACCCGACGGATCGCTGCGAGGAACAGAGCGGTGCCGCCCAGCGCGAAGAGCATCGCGGCGAGCATCTTGACGACGATCGGCGCCCCGGGGGCGAGAATGGCGACCAGCACCAGCCCGAGCCCCGCGGATTCGACGGTGCCGGCCGTCGACGGCTCCACGAATCGATTCCGGGTGAGCAGCTGCATGAGCAGACCTGCGATGGCCAACGAGGCCCCGGCCAGTGCTGCGGCCGCCGTTCGAGGAAGGCGGGCCTCCACCAGGTAGACGGCGTGCGCTTCGGTGAGACCGCCCGTAAGTACGTCCCAGACGGTGATGTTCGCGGCGCCGACGAACACACTCGCGACGAGCGAGATGACGAGCGCGAGGACGCCGAAGGCCGGCCACAGCGAGAATCGCTGTGACCGGCTCTCACGCGCTGTCGTTGTCATGTGGGCGTGTTCTCCGGCCGTCAGGAGACGGCGTTGTCGATCTCGAGGATCATCGAGTTGAGCACGCCCAGGCCACCGCCCACGAGGTACCAGTTCTGGCCGTCGAGGATGTGGACGTTGCCGTTGGTAGCAGCCGCGGTGCGGTTGAAGACGGCGTTGTCGAGCAGCGCGGTGGCGGCCTCGCCCTCCGAGCCGATGGCGGCGTCACGATCGATGACGAAGACGTGGTCGGGGTTCAGCTCGGCGATCTGCTCCCAGCTGAGCGGGGCGCCGTGGCTACCCTCGGTCTCGAGGTTGCCGGCGACGGGCTCCATGCCCAGCTCGTTGTAGATGAGGTCGAAGCGCGAGCCCGGGCCGTATCCGGTGACCTTGCCGCCGGAGGTCATGAGGACCAGCGCGGTGCCGGCGTTCTCGGCCTTGCCACGGGTCGCGGCGACCTGGTCGTCGATCTCGGCGAGTTTGTCGGAGGCGGCGTCCTCCGCGCCGAACAGCCCGGCGATCTCCTCGACCTTGGCGCGGTTGGAGGCAATCGTGTCCGAGGTGTCGGGGTCGCCGGCCACGACCTGGTCGGAGATCTTGGCGAACTCGGGCTCCATCGCAAGGGTGCGGTTCCCGTAGAGGATGAGATCGGGCCCGAGCTCGGCGATGACGTCCATCTTCGGCTCCTTGAGGCTGCCGACATCCGTGAACTCATCGCCTGAGTAGGTCGAGAGCGCATCCGGGAACACGCCGGTCTTGGTCAGACCGATGACGTTGTCCTCAAGATCGAGCTCGTCGAGAGTGTTTGCCGCAGCATGGCTGGTGAGCACGACGCGACTCGGCCCCTCACTCTCGGCGCCGTCGGACTGCGCGTCCGAGGAACCGCAGGCGGTCAGTGCACCGCCGGTCAACGCGAGCGCGGCGGCGGCGGCGACGATCTTGGGGATTAGCTTCATTTCGCTCCAGACATTGGCGGAAGGTTAGGCTCACCTTAACCACATGGCTCGCCGTGGGGCAAAATTCAGGCTTGCCTAACCTGACTACCAGGACGTTTGTGGGGCGGAACACGCCTGAGCTTTCCTCGAGCGGATGCGAACAGACGCGGACTGCCCCAGACTCACGAGCATGGACACCGAGCATGAGGACGACCGCGAACGCGACTACGACCCGGACACGGTCGGCGACCATGACGAGAACACCCTCGACGGCAGCGAGGGGCTCGACGCCGACGTCATCACCACTGACGGCGAGGACCTCACCGTTGAGGCCCCCGAGACGTGGATCCCTGCCGAGGAGCACCACGACCTCGACGACAAACTTGCAGCCGAACGACCTGACGTCGACGAGAAAGCCGGGACGGCCGACGCCGAGCCGGATGCGGAGCGCCACGACCCGATAGATGACCTCGACCCTGAAGGGGAGACACGCGTCCTGGGCGAGAACTGAGTCGGGCGCGCGACCGCCGACTGGCTCATCACAGGGACCGATGTCGGGAGGGAGTGCCGAGCAATGCAGCAGGAATCGATCGCGGAGGCCATGAGCGCCCAGGATCGTCGCCGCTTCCTGCCGTCCGAGGTCGCCGAGTTCCACGACAGTGACCGTCCGCTGCCCATCGGGTACGGCCAGACCAACTCCCAGCCGTCGACGGTGGCCGCGATGCTCGACCTCCTCGAGCCGTTCCCCGGGATGCGCGCCCTGGACGTGGGCTCCGGAAGCGGGTGGACGGCGGCGATCCTCGGCGAACTCGGCGGGGCCGACTCCCGCATCTTCGCGGTGGAGCGCATCCCCGAATTGGTCGAGCGCTCCCGCGAGGCGATCGACCAGCCGTGGGTCTCCGTGCACCGGGCCTCGTCTGACGCACTCGGCCTCCCGGAGCTGGCGCCGTTCGACCGCATCCTCGTCTCGGCGATGGCGGAGGACGCACCCGCTCAGCTGATGGACCAGCTGGCCGACGGCGGCATCATGGTGGCGCCGTGGAACGAGGTCATGCACCGGGTACGCCGGGTCGGGGGCCGGATCGAGATCACCGAACACGGCGGCTACACCTTCGTGCCCCTCATCCACACCCGATTCTGACCTGCGCCCGCTGACGCTTATCCTGAACGGTGGTTTTACCCGTTCGAGAATCCAGGAGCGTCAATGGCCGAGTTCGTCTATGAGGACCTCCTCCCGATCGGGGAGGACACCACGGAGTACCGCCTCCTGACCACCGAGGGCGTATCCACCGTGGAGGGTCCGGACGGGACGACGTTCCTGCGTGTGGAGCCCGAGGCCATCCGTCTGCTCACCGAGACGGCGATGCACGACATCTCCCACTACCTCCGTAGTGACCACCTGCAGCAGGTCGCGAGCATCCTCGAGGACCCGGAGGCCAGTGACAACGACAAGTTCGTCGCCCTGGATCTGCTCAAGAACGCGAACATCGCCGCCGGTGGCGTCCTACCCATGTGTCAGGACACCGGCACGGCGATCGTCAAGGGCGAGCGCGGCCAGCGCGTACTCACCCAGGGTCCCGACGAGGAGACCGTCTCGCGCGGCGTCTACGACGCGTTCACCCGCCTCAATCTCCGGTACTCGCAGAACGCCCCGCTGACGATGTGGGACGAGAAGAACACCGGCCACAACCTGCCGGCCCAGATCGAGATCGGCGCCGACACCACTCCCGGCCACGAGAACTCCTACAAGTTCCTGTTCATGGCCAAGGGCGGCGGGTCCGCCAACAAGTCGTTCCTCTACCAGGAGACCAAGGCGATCCTGAACCCCGAGCGGATGATGCAGTTCATCGAGGATAAGATCCGCTCGATCGGCACCGCTGCCTGCCCGCCCTACCACCTCGCGATCGTCGTGGGCGGCACCTCGGCCGAGTACACGGTCAAGACCGCCAAGCTCGCTTCGGCCCACTACCTGGACGAACTGCCCACCTCCGGCGCCATGACGGGCCGCGGCTTCCGCGATCTCGAGCTCGAGGAGAAGGTCTTCGAACTCACGCAGAAGATCGGCATCGGCGCCCAGTTCGGCGGCAAGTACTTCTGCCACGACGTGCGCGTGGTCCGACTGCCCCGGCACGGAGCCTCGCTGCCCGTCGCGATCGCCGTGTCTTGCTCCGCCGACCGTCAGGCCAAGGCCAAGATCACCCCCGAGGGCGTGTTCCTGGAGCAGCTCGAGTTCAACCCGGGCCAGTACCTGCCCGCCACGACCGACGCCGAGCTGGATGCCGCCACCGACGGCATCTCGGGCACTGGCAAGGGCGCCGCGGTGCGGATCGACCTGAACAAGCCGATGCCGGAGATCCTCGCCGAGCTGAGCAGGCACCCGGTCAAGACCCGCCTGTCGCTGACCGGCCCGCTGGTCGTGGCCCGCGACATCGCGCACTCCAAGATCAAGGAGCGCCTCGACGCCGGCGAGGAGATGCCGCAGTACCTCAAGGACCACCCGGTGTACTACGCCGGCCCGGCCAAGACCCCCGAGGGCATGCCGTCGGGCTCCTTCGGCCCCACCACGGCCGGCCGCATGGACTCCTACGTCGAGCAGTTCCAGGCCGCCGGCGGCTCCATGGTCATGCTGGCCAAGGGCAACCGCTCCAAGCAGGTCACGGACGCGTGTGCGGCCCACGGTGGCTTCTACCTGGGGTCCATCGGTGGCCCGGCGGCCCGCCTGGCGCAGGACTGCATCAAGCACGTCGAGGTCATCGAGTACGAGGAGCTCGGCATGGAGGCGGTGTGGAAGATCGACGTGGAGGACTTCCCCGCGTTCATCGTCGTGGACGACAAGGGCGAGGATTTCTTCGCCCACACCGGCGAGGTCACGCTGACGATCGGCAAGCGCCCCGGCCTGTAGGACCGGCAGCGCCCGGGGAGGCGGTTCAGCCTGCCCGGGCGGCGGCCTCCAGGGGCTCGAGGTCCAGCTTGACCATGTCCATCATGGTGGCGAACGCGCGGCGCGCGGCCTCACCGTCGCCCGAGCGCCACACGTCATAGAGGAACACCGGGACGACCTGCCAGCGCACCCCGTAGCGGTCGATCAGCCATCCACACTGGAGTGCCCGCCCACCGCCGGCCAGCAGGCCGTTCCAGTAGTGATCGATCTCGGACTGGTCGGTGCACCGGATCTCGAGCTACATCGCGTTGGTGTACTCGACCCCCGGCCCGCCGTCGAGTCCGATAAACGGCCGGCCGTCCAACTCGAACTCGACGAGCGCCACCTCCCCGGCCTTCTGCCCCGGCGTGTCGACGGGGCTGGTGTCCACGAACGTCACCCGCGAGCGGGGGAACACGGAGCAGTAGAATTCGGCCGCCTCGCGTGCCGTGCCGTCGAACCAGAGGCATGTCGTCATCTCGGCCATCGGGGTCTTCTCCTCCCCGGCCGCCGCGCGGACCCGGCGGCGCTCCGACACCCCCAGTCTGCTCCGCGGGGTCGACGCCGGGAAGGGGGTACCGGTTGCGATCCGGCCACAGACCCGGTGGGGGCCGGGCGACTAAGATCGGCGGGTATGGACAGGATCACGCGCGTCCTCGCCGCCCTCTCCCTCGCCGCGGTCGCCGGTGCGGGCCTCAGCGCCTGTGCGGGTGGCGATGGGGGATCAGGTGACACCGCCGCGTCGGAGACGGCGGCGATGAGTACGACGACGACAACGCCGCCGGGCGGTTCGGCCACAGTGCCCGGACCTGCCGGGGACGAGGTACGCGTCCCGGGCGCTGTCGCCGAGCGCTGGGCGGAGCTCGGCGGCGTCGAGGGCGAACTCGGTGGCGCCACCGGCCCCGCCGAGGATGTCGACGGCGGATCGATCACCGGGTTCGAACGGGGCGCGCTCGTCCAGACGCCCTCGGGCAGGGCCTTCCTGGTCCAGGGCGAGATCCTCACCGCCTACCTCGAGGCCGGCGGCCCCGGCGGTGAGCTCGGCTTCCCGACAGCGGATGAGGCCACGACCGATGGCGGCTGGATCTCCACGTTCGACGGCGGCGTGATCACCTATCTCGACGGCGTCGCCGAGGTTGAACTGAACTGATCCGCCGCACAGTCGCCTGTCCGGGGACACGCGCCCGGCCGGGGGTGGGGCCGGGTTGGCGCGGCGTCCCGGATGGGGTGCCACGGCGGTAACGTGCCCCCTCGTGACCTCGACCCCCTCGCCCGACCCCGCCCGGCCCGACCGCTCCGCAGAACCCACTGCCACGCGCACGCTGCCCGGAACGATGCTCGTCGCCCTGGCCCTCGCCGGCGCGATCGGGCCGTTTGCGACCGACACCTATCTGCCGGCGCTACCGCTGATCGTCGAGGAGTTCGACGTCACGGCCTCCACTGCGCAGCTCACGCTCACCGCATTCATGGTGGCGCTGGCCGTGGGTCAGCTGGTGATCGGCCCGCTGTCGGACCGGCTGGGTCGCCGCGGGCTACTCATCGCGGGATCCGTCGGCACCCTCCTCGCAGCGGTGGCGTGCGCGCTCGCCCCGTCGATCTGGGTCCTGGTTCTCGCCCGGGTCGCCCAGGGCTTCTTCGGCGCCGCCGGCATCGTGCTGGGCAAGGCCATCGTGGTGGACGTGGGCCGCGGGCCGGGGGTGACCAAGGCCTTCGCCACGCTCATGGCCATCCAGTCGGTGGCGCCGGTGATCGCGCCGCTGTTCGGCGGGGCCGTGGTCCCCTTCGGCGGCTGGCGCGGGGTGTTCTGGTTGCTCGCCGGGCTGTCCGCCATCACGCTCGTCGGCGTGATCGCCGCCATCCCGGAGTCGCTGAGCGTCGAGGACCGCCGGGCCGGTGACCTCAGGTCGACTCTGGCCGACATGCGCGAGGTGGCCACGTTCGGCCCTTTCCTCGCCCGGGTGTCGACCTTCGTGTTCACCTTCGGCGTGCTGTTCGCCTACATCTCGGCCAGCCCGTTCATCTATCAGGACATGGCAGGCCTGTCTCCCAGTGCGTACTCGGTGGCGTTCACCGTCAACTCCCTGGGCATCCTCGTGTCGAACATCGCCAGTGCGCGACTGGCCGGTCGGTTCGCCGCCGAGAAGATCCTGTACACCGGCGTGGCCGGAATGGTCACGGCGATCGTCTACCTCGTCGTCGTCGTGGCCCTCTCCCCCGCCGGCACCCTGGGGCTGGTACCGGTCACTGCGGGGTTCATCCTGCTCACCCTGTCGATCGGGGCCGTCCTCCCCAACGCCGCGGCCCTGTCCATGCAGGCCACCGTCGGGCGCTCGGGCACCGGATCGGCGCTGCTCGGCGCCGCCCAGTTCCTCCTCGCCGCGATCGTCTCGCCGCTCACCGGCCTCGCCGGACCGCACTCGGCGATCCCCATGCTCCTCGTGATGGGAGTCAGCGCCGCGCTCGTCCTGCTGGCGGTGCGCGCGATGATCAGCCGGCCACTGCGCGCCACGTGAGCGCGGCAGCGAGCGCACCGACGGCGTTGAACGCCCAGTGCAGGCCGATGGGGGCCAGCAGGCTCCGACTGCGACGGCGGAACCAGATGAAGCCGGCACCTGCGACCGAGGTCGCGACCACGGCCAGGGCGATTCCCGCGAGCTGACCGCCCAGGCCGGTGCCCAACAGTCCTGACAGGCCGGCGTTGCCCGAGGTCAGCCCCAGCGACGTGGTGACGTGCCACAGGCCGAACGCGATCGACCCCACCACGAAGACACCCTTGGTGCCGAACGTGCGCTCGAGCGCTCCCTGCAGCACGCCGCGGAACGCGAACTCCTCCGGCAGGACGGTCATGAGCGGGATGAGCACGAGCGCGGAGAATACCGCCATCCGCAGGTCCGAGTAGCGCTCCGACAGGAAGAACGGGCTCGTCGCGGGGATGAGACAGCCCGCCGTGACCACCGCGGCGACGGCGGCGGTCGCCGCGACGCCGTACGCCAGCCCGCGGGGCATGTGCCGAAGAGACAGACCGAGCTCCGACCAGTGCATCCCGCGCGCCTTGACCACTGCCACGAGCGCGAGGACCGAGATCGGGATGACCCACTCGCGGTGGGCGAGATCGGCGAGGTTCGCGGTGAGGTTGATCGCCGCCAACGCGCCGAGGACCCCGACGACCCCGGCCACCCCCCGGAGGCGGAGGCGGCGGGACGGGAGCGGGTGCGGCGAGCTCATCAGCGCGACCATACCGCTCCCGACGTCCATACCGCGGGTATCGTGACCCACACGACGTCCTTCGGTGAGACGGGATTCCAGATATGACGACGGTGACGACGACCGCGTCGCGTGCGCTGAGCGGCGCGCTGACCGGTGCCCGGCGACAGGTGGGTCTCGTGGTGCGGTCGCGGATCGCGGGCGACGACGCGGCGGCCGGTCGGCAGCGCATCTGGCACTCCGAGGGTGCGAGATGGAACGACCCCGGGGACGCGATCTGCCGGGTCAACGGCGACGCGTCCATGTTCGCGGCGGGCCTGACCGCGCTCCTGCTCCAGTCGCTGCATCCACTGGCGATGGCCGGAGTGGCCGATCACAGCGACTACCGGGGGGATCCGTGGGGGCGACTGCAGCGGACGTCCGGCTTCATCGCCACCACGACGTTCGGCACGATCGCCGACGCCTCCGACCTCATCCGCACCATCAACGGGGTGCACCGCTCGGTGGTGGGCGTCGACCACCGCGGGCGACCGTATGACGCACGGGACCCGCACCTGCTGCGGTGGGTGCACGTGGCCGAGATCTGGAGCTTCCTCGAATGCCACCGCCTGTACGGGCGGGAACGGCTCACCCCCGGGCTGCGGGACGACTACGTCCGCCAGTCCGCACGGACCGGGCTGATGCTGGGCGCCCGCGACGTCCCGACCACCGCACACGAACTCGACCGGGCGCTGTCGGGATATCTCCCCGAGCTCGAGTCCTCCCCCGCCGCGCTGGATGCCCGGCACTTCATCCTCGACGAACCGCCCGTCGGATGGACCGACAAGCCGGTGTACACCCTGCTGCGCCACGGCGCGGTGGCCGCGTTGCCGCAGTGGGCCCGACGGATGCTCGAGCTGCCGGACGGCCCGCGGGGGTCGCACCGCCTGGGCGTGGCACTCGGCCGGAGAGGGGTCTCCACCCTGCGATGGGTACTGGACGCGGTCGACGACTGACGTCGGTCATCCGCCGCGTCGCACGGTGGCCGGCAGCGGATGTCGCATCGCGGCGATACCCTGTGACGGTCCGCCTGTTTTTCACAGGCCGGGCACCACAGCGGGGTGGCCCCGCCCAGATCAGTGAGGACATGATGGCCGGAGGACTCGCAGCACTGCTCGACGACGTCGCGGTACTCGCCCGCATGGCCGCGGCCAGTGTCGACGATGTCGCGGCCGCCGCCGGCCGCGCATCGGTCAAGGCGGCCGGCGTCGTGGTGGACGACACCGCGGTGACCCCGCAGTACGTCCGGGGCGTCGAGCCGTCGCGGGAGCTGCCGATCATCCGCCGCATCGCGACCGGGTCGTTGGGCAACAAGGCGGTCATCATCGTCTTCGCGCTGTTGCTCAGCCAGTTCGTTCCGTGGCTGCTTACCCCGATCCTCATGCTCGGCGGTCTCTACCTGAGCTTCGAGGGCGCGGAGAAGGTGTGGGAGCGCGTCTCCGGCCACCATCAGGATGAGACCCCGGTGGTCGAGAGGGGGCCCGATGCGGAGAAGAAGCTGATCCGCAGCGCGGTGACCACCGACTTCATCCTCAGCGCCGAGATCATGGTGATCGCCCTCAACGAGATCGCCGGCGAGGCGTTCTGGTCGCGGGCGGTCATCCTTGTCGTGGTGGGCCTGGCTATCACCGCCCTCGTCTACGGTGTGGTCGCCGTGATCGTGAAGATGGACGACCTCGGGCTGCATCTCGCGGGCAAGGACTCCCCCGGTGTGCAGAAGTTCGGCCACGGCCTCGTCAGGTCCATGCCCACCATCCTCAACGTGATCGGGTTCGTGGGCATGCTCGCCATGCTCTGGGTCGGCGGGCACATCCTCCTCGTGGGCCTCGACGAGCTCGGGGTCACCGGCCCCTACCACCTGGTTCACGTCCTGGCGGATCCCGCCGCCGGGATCGCCGGGGTCGGGGCATTCCTGAGCTGGCTCGTCAGCACCGTGTGCTCGGCGGTCTTCGGCCTGATCGTGGGCGCCGTGATCGTCGCCGTCACCCATCTCGTCCCGCGCCGGGGCGGCGAGCCGGACCCCGCCGCCTGATGTTGCTCACCGTCGGACACGGGCGCCTCGAGCACGACGAGCTCGCCGCGCTCCTCACCGGCGCCGGAATCGAGCTGCTGGTGGACATCCGGCGCTTCCCCGGGAGCCGTGCCAACTCCGCGGCGGCCAGAGGCGCGGTCCCGAAGATCACCGCAGACGCCGGGATCGACTACCGGTGGGAGGAGGATCTCGGCGGTCGGCGGACCCTCACCGCCGCCCAGCGCCGGGCCTCCCCGGACACATGGTGGCGGGTCGAGGCGTTCCGCGCCTACAGCGCGTGGACCCGCGACCCGGCGTTCCGGTCCGCCCTCGACCGGGTGGTGGCCGACGCCCGCACGCGACGCACCGTCGTGATGTGTTCCGAATCCGTGTGGTGGCGGTGCCACCGGCGGATCGTCGCCGACGTGGTCTCGACGGTGCACGAGTTGCCCGTCGGCCACCTCATGCACTCCGGCCGGATCAACACGCACACCCCCAGCGAAGGGTTGCGGCTGGACGAGGGCGCTGAGCCGGTCTGGGACAGGTGACACCGCCGCCCTAAATGGGCGGCGCCGGGGTGGCCTACCCTCTGAAGGCATGAACTCCCCCGCGTCCCTCGCCCCCAACCTGGCCCCCGTGCGCATGATCCTCGGAACCTGGACAGGACAGGGGGCGGGCTCCTACCCGACGATCGACGACTTCTCCTATACCGAGGAGATCACCTTCACCGACGTCGGCAAGCCGTTCCTGCACTACGTCCAGAAGACCCGGGGCCCCGCAGGGAACCCGATGCACACCGAAACAGGGTTTCTGCGGATCCCCGGAGACGGGACCGCCGAGTTCGTGATCGCCCAACCCACCGGGCAGGCCGAACTCGGTGAGGGCACCGTGCATGCCGAAGCGGGCTCCGTGGTCCTCGAGTTCGCCGCGAGCCTGCTCAACAGCGCCACCGCCAAACAGGTGACCTCGACCCGGCGGCGCTACGAGTTCGTCGGCGACGCGGTCACCACCACGTTCGCCATGGCCGCCGTCGGGCAACCGATGACGCACCATCTGCGCTCCGAGATGCGCCGATCCTGACCGTCACCGCCGGGTCGCGTCGACCGCGCCCCGGGCCGGGCCGCGCTGATGGCGCTAGCGCGCGGTGCCGCCCCGCAGTAGCAGTCGGGACAGGGAGTCGAGCGCGAAGCCGAGGACGCCGATCACGAGGATCACCGCCATCACCTGGTCGTACGCCAGCTGGTCACGGGCATTGAGGATCTGGTAACCCAGTCCCGAACGCACGCCCAGCATCTCCGCCGGCACCAGGACGATCCAGGCGGTACCCAGTGCCAGTCGGATGCCGCCGAGGATCGACGGCCGAACCGCGGGGATCACGACGCGGGTGAGCCGCTCCCAGCCACTCGCTCCCATCGTCCGGGCCACGTCGAGGTATCCGGGGTCCATGGCCTGGACGCCGGCGGAGGTCGAGAGCATGATCGGCCAGATCGCGGCGGCGGCGACGAGGAAGATCACCGGCTCGTTCCCGATGCCGAACACCGCGATGGCGACCGGTGCCCATGACAGTGGCGAGATCATGCGGAGGAACTGCACGAGCGGGCCCGCGACCGCCTCCGCGCGGCGCCGAAGCCCCAACCACAGTCCGAGCGGGACGCCGAGGAGTGCTGCCGCCGCGAGGCCGGCGACGAGCCGGTAGAGGCTGACCGAGGCGTCGGAGAGCAGCACCCCTCGATCGAGCAGATCGCCGAGGCCGAACCAGGTGCGGGCGGGTGACATGCCGCTGATCACCGGGTCGTCGGTGACCAGCCCGGAGGTGAGCAGCGCCCACACGCCGAGCCCCAGCACCAGGCCCAGGAGTCCCGCCCCCCACCGCGCAGCGAGGGCCGAGCCGGCCGTCGTGGGACCACCCTTGGAGCGATCGCCGCGACGGCGGCGTGCCTCGCGGGGGCTCGACGCCGCGAGCCCATCCGTGTCCGGGCCCCCGCCCGGGTGGGAGGTCGTGTGCGTGCGGGTCATGAGAGCAACCGTTCGTGTCGGGTGAGCGAGGTGGGGAGTCCGAGGGCGGCCGGTCCGCCGTGTCGTTCGATCGAGGCGCGGACGAACCTGTCGTCGACGAGTTCGCGGTGAACCCTCGCCGGGTCGAGGCCGTCCAGGAATCGGGTCTCACCGTCGACGACCGTCTGGCGCATCTGGCGGACCAGCTCCTCGGTGAAGCTCGGGAACGGGTACGGGTGGAAGTCGATCCGGGGCCTGTCGGGGCCTCCCGCGGGATCGGCGACCGTCCCGGCCATGGCGACCTCCACGGCCGCCGGGGGCTGCGGGAGGTACCCCTTACCGGACAGGATCGCGGCGGCGGCCGAGCGATCGGCCCGGATCCCCAATTGCGCGGCGACCGCCGAGTCGACCAATGCCTGGACCGTGTCCGGGCGGTTGTCGATGAGATCCTCGTGCACGACCGTCACGCAACAGGCGTGATCGCGCCACACCTCATCCAGGAGCATGTGCAGGGAGCCGACTCCCCTGGCGACCGCGCCGGCGTTGAACGGGTCCGCCACGGTGAACGCCGAGATCGACCCGGTGGCCAACGCCGGGATCATGTCGGCGGGCCCCATCACCACGAGCTCGACGGTTCCGTCCCCACGGCTCGGAGCCGTTCGCGCGACGGGGGTCAGGCCATTCGCCCGCAGCACCCGCTGCAGGAGCATGTTGTGGATCGACCACCAGCCCGGGATCGCGACCTGCGTGCCGGCGAGCTCCGAGACATCGTTGATATGCGGCGCGACGGTGATCGCGCCGCCGCCGGTGTGGTTCCAGCTCACCATCTTCACGTCGGCGCCGAGGACGTAGCGCAGCTGCACCGCCGACGGCATGAGCAGATGGATCAGATCCACCTGCTTGGTGAGGAAGGCCTCCATGAGCGACGACCAGGAGCGGAAGAGCACCGGCCGCCCGACGATGAGCTTCTGCTGCTCGAAGTATCCGTCCCCGTGTGCGACGAGTAGTGGCGCGGCGTCGGTGATCGGCAGGTAGCCGATCCGCAGCTCTTCTGTCGCGACCCCGCGCGGGGCGGTCGCCGCGGAGACGAGGTTGCCCAACGTCGCCGCGCCGCCGAGGGCTCCGGCCCCCACCGCGAGTGCGCCGCCGGTACGCAGCAGCGAGCGTCGGTCGAGTACGGGGCCGCGCGCCCCCGGATCATTCTTCATCGCCGTTGTCAGGCCGTCCGGTACGCGGCCAGGATCTCCCCACGCAGCGCCGGGTCCGAGTCGGTGGCGCCGTGGGAGGTGTTGGTCCACTCCCGCTGCACCCGACCGGACGAGCCCAGCAGGGCGATGCGGGAGCCGACCACCAACGCCTCGTCCACGTCGTGGGTCACCATGACCGTGGTGACGCCGAGGTCTGCGGTCACACCGACCAGCCAGCGTTGGGAGTCGGCCCGGGTCACCGGGTCGAGCGCGCTGAACGGCTCGTCGAGGAGAAGGATCTCCGGACGCGTCGCCGCGGCCCGGACGACGGCGACGCGCTGTGCCTGACCACCGGAGATCTGGTCCGGTCGTGAATCAGCCAGTTCCGCGATCCCGAAGTTCTCGAGCAGCTCGTCGACATGCCCGGAGGTCACCCGTCCGCGGAGGGCACGGAACCGGGCGCCCAGGGCGACGTTCTCGCGTACCGACAACCACGGGTAGAGCAGCGGCTTCTGGAAGACCACGGCATAGGAGTGCTCGTTGCCGTCCGCCATGGACTGCGAGCCCACCCGCAGGGCACCGCCCGCCGGCTCCTCGAGGCCGGCCAGCATGCGCAGCAGGGTCGATTTGCCGACGCCGGAGGGCCCGAGCAGCACCAGCGACTCACCGGCGCGGACCCGGAGCTCGAGGTCGTCGAACAGGGTCCGCCCGCCGGGGAGCCGGTGCTGCAGACCGGTCACGCTCACGGCGACCGGTCGCTCGAGGACCGCTGAACTCACGCGACCACCCCGAGGCGGTCCAGCTCCCAGCGGAGCTGGGACTGCGACGGCGACTGCACCGGAAGGAAGGCCGCCTCGCGCATACGGCGGTTGGCCGGAGCCCCCTGCGCGTAGCCCATCCCGCCGCAGAGGATCGCCTCGAGCCGGGTCGCGGCGGGTGCGATCTCCGCGCCATCCAGACGCAGCAGCAACAGGTCGGTGAGCGACGCCCTGTGCTGCGCGGCCGCGAGGCGGTGGAGCTCGGAGTGCATGTGCTCGTGCCGGCCCGCCAGCGCTTCGTGCTCGTCCGAGTAGAAGGCCCCGAGTCCCTCGAGCCGCCCCTCGGCCTCGGTGAGCGAGCGGGCGCCCACGCCGGAACAGAAGGCCGCCTGGAGGACGAGGAACTGCGGTCGCACGCCAGACAGGAAGTCGCCGAGGTCCTCGCCCAACACCTGCTGATCGGGCACCACGACGCCGTCGAGTCCGATCATCGTGGAGGCCGTCGCGTTGAGCGCGAGCAGGTCGGGAGCCGTACGGATCTCGACGCCGGGGGTCGAGGCCCCGAAGGTCAGGACGAGGCTGCGGCCGTCCTCGGTGTTGGCCGCCAGCACGATGGTGCTGTCCGGGTACACGTTGGACGCCCACGCGATCGGTCCGTCGATCCGGTAGCCACCGTCGACCGGGGTGGCGGTGATGGGCACGTTGCCGAGTCCGACGACCTGCCGCTGCGCGGCGGCCATGCCGGTCACCCCCGGCCGGACGCCGTCGGCGACCGCCCGGTAGCTCTGTTGAGCGGCCTCGGATCGGTCAGCGGCATGTCGGAGGTAGGCCGCGGTCATCCGCTGCGCCCAGGCGCCGAACGCCACGGCCAGACTCTCCGTCGCCACGGCTTCGATGATCGTCGCGGCGACGGGGACCGGCGTGCGGTCGACGTCGAAGAGTCCGAGACCGGCGAGTGCGGCGATGTCCTCCCGCAGGTCCGCGTCAGCGCGGTCCAGGGCGGAGGCCCGCGCGGCGATCGAGTCGATCACCGCGAGGAGCTCCGTCGCGTCGACGGAACCCAGATCGCCGGCGATCAGACGCGCCCGCGGGGCGCCGAGATCCGGGGTGAGAGTGCTGGCCGTGGGTGCGCTCATGCCAGCTCGTGTAGACGCGAAATCGGGGTGGACACGATCTCACGCGCCCGGACGACCGCGTCGGTGTCGGGGGCGTTGTAGAAGCACAGGCACTTGTCCGTGTCCTCACGGACGTAGGTGCGCAGGAATGAGACCTCGGGGATTTCGGCGTACTTCGGGGACTTCTCCTTCTTGCGGGTGAGGTAGGTGTCCATGTCGATCTCGGCCGGGATGTCCCACTCGACCAGGTAGCCGGCCTCGGGGCGGGCGGCCTTGATGGTCTCGAGGTCGGTGCCCACGAGGCGGACCTGGGCGGGCTCCGTGACCTCGGCGACGCCGAGCTTCGCGGCGTCCAGTGCGGGGGCCTCGGTGGCGCAGGCGCCGCCCGGGCCGTCGGCCAACTCCACGATGGTGAAGATCCGGGCGGCACCCTTGGTGATCTGGGTCTCGATGACCTCGACGCCCGCCTCGGTCAGCGTGGCGGCGATGGCGTCGATAAGCGCAGAGGGATCGGCCTGCTGCTCCTGGGACGGGGTGGTCTCGTACAGGAAGAGGGTCATGTCGTGTCCTTTCCGGGGACTTCTCGTGTCGGCCAGGGTAGGCAGGGACAGACCGTTCTGTCTACTAGCGCGCCCGATCGCCCCCGTTTGCGGGTCAGGTGGGTGAACACTGGGAGAACGGCGCTGCCCGGGGCCGCCGTGATAACTACGGTCGGAGGCATGCGTACTGTCTTCCGTTCCAAGCTCGACGAGTTCTCCGACCAGCTTGTCCGCTATTGCGAGACCAACACCACGCTCCTCGAACGCGCGACCGTGGCGCTCCTGGAGCGCGACGAGGTGGCGGCGACCGAGGTCATCGACGGCGCCACCCAGCTCGAAGAGCTCCGCGAGGTCAGCGAACAGCACGCGTTCGAGCTGCTCCTCCTGGAGGCGCCGGTCGCGCGGGATCTCCGTCAGGTCGTCTCGGGGATCTATATCGTCGAGCACTTCACACGGATGGCCGCCCTCGCCGGCCACATCGCCCGCGTGGCCCGTCGCCGCCACCCCGAAGCCGTGGTCCCGGAGCAGGTCGTCCCCCTCATCCGGGAGCTCGCCGAGCGCGATATCGCGATGTCCCGTCAGCTCACCGACCTGTTCGGCGACCGCGACGTGAACAAGGCCCTGCTCCTGGATTCCCAGGACGATGCCGTGGACGGGCTCCACGCCACGCTGATGCAGCAGCTCTCCAACGAGGACTGGCCCTATGGCTCGGTCGCGGCGGTGGACCTGGCGCTGCTGGCCCGCTACTACGAGCGCTTCGCCGATCACACCGTGAGCATCGCGAACCGTCTAGTCTACCTCGCCACCGGCGAGCTGCCCGACAACGGTTCGCTGTCCCACCTCGACGACGGCACGGTCCTCGACTGATCCCCCGCCGCCGCCACCGACTCGCCCCGGCGGCTGATCATCAGCCGGCGGGGCGAGTCGTCTGATCGATGCACCCTCAGCGGCAGATCGCGCCCTCGGAGGCGGACTGGACCAGCTTCGAGTACTTGGCGAGGACGCCACGGGTGTAGCGAGGCGGCAGCGGCTCCCATCCGTCCTTGCGTCCCTCCAGCACCGTCTCGTCGACCAGGAGCTCGAGTGTGCCGTTCGAGACGTCCAGGCGGATCCGGTCCCCGTCGCGTACGAACGCGATCGGACCGCCGTCGACTGCCTCCGGCGCGATATGCCCGACGCACAGGCCGGTCGTCCCTCCGGAGAAGCGGCCGTCGGTCATGAGCAGCACGTCCTTGCCCAGCCCCGCGCCCTTGATCGCCCCGGTGATGGCCAGCATCTCGCGCATTCCGGGACCACCCTTGGGCCCCTCGTAACGGATGACGACGACATCGCCGGCGGTGATCGTCCCGTCCTCGAGCGCGTCCATCGCGGCGCGCTCTCGCTCGAAGACCCGCGCGGTGCCCTCGAAGACATCCGAGTCGAAGCCCGCGGACTTGACCACCGCACCCTCCGGGGCGAGGGAGCCGCGCAGGATGGTGATGCCACCGGTCGGGTGGATCGGCTCGTTCATCGCACGCAGCACCAGGCCGTCCGGGTCCGGCGGCGAGATGTGCGCCAGGTTCTCGGCGACGGTCCTGCCGGTGACCGTCAGGCAGTCACCGTGCAGCAACCCGGCATCGAGTAGTGCCTTCATCACGACGGGCACGCCGCCGATCTTGTCGACGTCGTTCATCACGTGTGCACCGAACGGCTTGACGTCGGCCAGGTGCGGGACCTTGGCTCCGATGCGGGCGAAGTCGTCGAGGCTCAGCTCCACCTCCGCCTCGTTGGCGATCGCCAGAAGGTGCAGCACCGCGTTTGTCGAGCCACCGAATGCCATGACCACGGCGATGGCGTTCTCGAACGCCTCCTTGGTCATGATGTCGCGGGCGGTGATCCCGCGCCGCAGCATCTCCACCACGGCTTCGCCGCTGGCCTTGGCGAACCCGTCGCGACGACGGTCCGGCGCCGGCGGCGCGGCACTGCCGGGGAGGGACATCCCCATGGCCTCGGCGGCGCTGGCCATCGTGTTGGCGGTGTACATGCCGCCACAGGCGCCTTCGCCGGGACAGATGGCGCGCTCGATACTGTCCACGTCCTCGCGGCTCATCAGTCCCCGCGAGCAGGCCCCGACCGCCTCGAACGCGTCGATGATCGTGACCTGGCGCTCGGTCCCGTCCGACATCCTGGCGAAACCGGGCATGATCGACCCGGCGTAGAGGAAGACGCTGGCCAGGTCGAGACGCGCGGCGGCCATGAGCATGCCGGGCAGCGACTTGTCGCACCCGGCGAGCAGCACCGAACCGTCGAGCCGCTCGGCACTCATGACCGTCTCCACGCTGTCCGCGATGACCTCGCGGGACACCAGCGAGAAGTGCATACCCTCGTGGCCCATCGAGATGCCGTCGGAGACCGAGATGGTGCCGAACTCGAGCGGGTACCCCCCGCCTGCGTGGGTGCCCTCCTTGACCGCCTTGGCCAGCCGGTCCAGCGGGAGGTTGCACGGGGTGATCTCGTTCCACGACGACGCCACGCCGATCTGGGGCTTGACCCAGTCGTCGTCGCCCATCCCCACCGCTCGCAGCATCCCGCGCGCGGCGGTCTTCTCCAGGCCGTCGGTCACGTCGCGGCTGCGTGGCTTGATGTCGACTTCCGTCGTCGGGTTCTCGGATCGGGGGGTATCGGTTCCGGAGTTCATGGGGCCAGCCTAGGTACTCGGGCCGGACCCGCGCCGCCGGACGAGGCGGACGGGGTCAGCCCGACGACGAACCCAGAGCGGGGAACCGGTGCACCACGTGCTCGGAGAGTTCGTCGATCACCTCGCGGATCGGTCGCGTGCTCGCGCCCACACCCAGCAGAACGTGGTTCACACCGATCTGTCGGAGATCGTCGAGGTGCTGTACCAGCGCACGCCGGCCGAGCCGGAACCCGAAGTTGATCGGCGACGCCGTCTCGTCCGGGTCCTCGGACAGATCGACCTGCAGCGACTGCGCGAAGGGCTTGAAGGGGGCGTCCGCGACTCCTGCCGCCTCGACGAGCTCCCTCCATCGCGCGGCGGTGCGGCGCTGGGCGTCGAAGTCGCGCGGGTAGGTCATCCAGCCGTCCCCGTGCTCGGCGAGGTAGGTGACGCTCTGCTGACACGAACCGATCATGAGGATCGGCACGGACGCCGCGGTGGGCTTGGGCACCACGTCCGCACTGTGCATCCAGCCCCCCGGCCAGCGGATGCCGCGCATCTCCGTGCTGAGCGCGTGTCGGAGTACGCGCAGGTTCTCGCGGAACCGCTCGCCGCGTTCCCCCTGCTCGAGTCCGAACGCACGGAACTCCTCGGGCCGGTCGCCCGAGGCCAGCCCCAACAGGAAGCGACCACCGGTGATCCGGTCGAGGCTGGCGGCGGACTTGGCCACGTGCAGCGGGTGTCGGATCGACAGGACGATGCCGGCGGTCCCCAGCGCGATCCGCGAGGTGTGCGCCGCGATGTGGGACAGATGGATCCACGGGTCGTACACCTGCCCGAGGTCTCCGAACGACGGCACCCGCAGCGGTATGTCACGGACGTAGAGGGCGGCGAAGCCCCCGGCCTCGGCGGCGCGAGCGGCCTCGATCTGCGCGGCGAGATCCCCGACCGGCGCGTCGTCGCCCCGGCTTCGTAGTGGGAACCCCAGGCCGAGCGTGAGATGCCCGGGCGCGAAGGTGCGACGGAAGCCCGGGAGGTGGTGCGGGTCGTCGTCGGAGCGCGTGCAGAGCGGGGTCGTCATGCACCCACCTTGCACTAGGCTCACGCTCATCCCTCCGACGGAAGGCCGGACGTGACCACCACCCTCCTGGCTTTGGGGACCTCGTCGACGGAACTACTCTCGCTGTTCTGGATCGTGTTGGTCATCTGCGTCGCGCCGGTGCTGTCCTGGATGGCCCGGTCGTTCATCCCCGCGGTCGTCCTGCTGCTGGTCGGCGGCATGCTCATCGGCCCGAACGGGATCGGCCTGGCCGAGGAGAGCGGCGGCGTGGCGATGCTGTCGGAGATCGGGCTCGGCATGCTGTTCCTGCTCGCGGGCGCAGAACTCCGGACGTCCACGCTCGCCGGCCGTCGGGGCGCGGGCGCGACGGGCACTTGGGTGGTGAGCCTGATCCTGGCGACCGGCGTCGGGTACCTGGTCTCGGACCGCTGGGAGACCGCCGTGGCGATCGGCCTGCTGCTCACCTCCACCGCGATCGGCACGCTGCTGCCGATCCTCAAGGGAGGCGGCCACGACACCACCCCGGTCGGCCGCGCGGTGCTCACCCACGGCGCGGTCGGAGAACTCGGCCCCGTCCTGGCCATGGCGTTACTGCTCGGCACCCGGGACATCGGCTCGTCCGCGGTGGCGGTCGCCCTGTTCCTGCTGGCCGCCCTGTTCCTGTTCGCGGTACCGCGGCGCCTGCTCTACGTCCCCGCGATGGGGCGCGCACTGGCGCAGGGCAACACCTCGACCGGACAGCTCGTGGTGCGGACGGTGTTCCTGCTGCTGGCCGCGATGATGGCCGTGGCGTCGGTGTTCGGACTGGACGTGGTGCTGGGCGCGTTCGCGGCGGGCATGATCTTGCGCAGCCTCGTCGAGGCGTACGGCAGGCAACTCGTGGCCGTCCGGTCGGATTCCGCAGCTCCCCACGCGCCGCCCCGCGACCTGCTCGGCGAGCTGCTCGGCCGCCTGGACACCGTCGGATACTCCTTGTTCATCCCGGTGTTCTTCGTGGTGTCGGGGATGGGGATCAGCGTGGATGCGGTCGCGGCGGCCCCGTGGCTGCTGGTCGCCGGGGTGGCGAGCATGTTGATCCTGCGTGGCGGTGGCGTGTGGCTCTCGGAGACGTGGCTGCGGGTCAGCCCCGGCCTGGCGACGACGCGCGACCGCGCCCGGGTCGGTTTGTACGCGGCGACGGGTCTGCCGATCATCGTGGCGGTGACGGACGTGGCCGTGACCGGCGATCTGATGCGCGCCGAGGAAGCCGCGGTCCTGGTGGCGGCCGGGGCGGTGACGGTGTTGCTGTTCCCACTGCTCGCCGACGTGGTGCACGCCCCGGGCGTCGGTGCGGGGGCGCCGAGGGCGGGCGCGTCGCCGCCCGGCAGTGTCTCCGATGGCGACGACGACAACGGCGGCGGCATCACGACCGGTGACATCACCGGGACTCGCACCCCGTGACCGTGACAGCGATCGACGGGACCAGCAGCTGAGGCGTGCGGGCCATCAGCAGGCCCCCGAGCAGCGCCCCTGACGCGCCGGCGGCCATGTCGCCGATCGTGTCGTGGTAGGTCACGTGGATGTCGGCGGTGATCGCGGCATATCCGAACCATTCGACCATCTCCCAGAGCGCGCCGAGGGCCAGCCCCAGCGCCGTGGTGAGCACCACGGCTCCGATGGCGGTGAATCGTGGCGAGGCCGGCGGCGGCACGATGTCCCGGCGGGCGAGCACCAGGTACCCCATGACCGCGAGGGCGCCGGCCGTCGCCACGTGGACGGGGATGTCCCACCACCAGACTGCTCGATAGAGATCGAGTACGTTGCTCCACGCCGCGACGAGCAGCACCACGCACACCGCGGCGTCGGCCCCCGGCCGCATTCCGAGGAACCGTGGCAGCGTGAGCCCTGGCGTGCAGAACGCCACGATCGCCGCGTCGGTGACCCCGGACACCGCCAGCGCCAGCACCACACTCAGCACGCCGAGGAGCCGGACCGCATCCGCGACGACCTGTCCGCGGGTACCGGCAGGACGCAGGAAGTTGTCGATCACAGCGGTCCTGCCCCGGCCACGACAGGGCCTGATGGACCTGATGGACCTGATGGACTCTCTGTTCTCACCACGGCCTGCACCGGCAGGTGATCGGAAGGCCAGCCCCCGTCATGACGGAACGGATTGATCGCGGCTTGGGTCACCCGGAGACGGGATGAGGTGAGAATCCAGTCGATCCGATCGCCATGCCGACGCGGACGACGGTAGCGACCGTAGGTGCCCCACTCCCCGGTCGCACGAGAGCGCGCACCGTCCCAGCTGTCCACCAGTCCGGCCGCGAACAGGGCCCGCACGGCATCGCTCGACGGCCCGGCGTTGAGATCCCCGGCCAGCACCGTCGGCGGCTCGCCGGGACCGACCAGATCCCCGATCGCCACGGCCGCGCGGAGCCGCGACCTCGCCGAGAACGGATCCAGATGAGTATTCATCACGTGGATCCGCCGACTCGTGGCCCGGTCCCGGAATCGTGCACCGACCAGAATCCTGGGGAACGGGTTGCCCCACGACGTCGAACCGGGGAGCCGCGGGGTGTCCGACAGCGCGGATTGCTCCCACCCTTCGAGTTCGAGCCTGTCCGTGTCGTACATGATCGGGCACGCCTCGCCGCCGCCGTCGGCTGACCGACCGAAGCCGAC
The DNA here is from genome assembly GCF_053645335.1 of Dietzia sp. NPDC055340. Classification (NCBI taxonomy): domain Bacteria; kingdom Bacillati; phylum Actinomycetota; class Actinomycetes; order Mycobacteriales; family Dietziaceae; genus Dietzia; species Dietzia sp. NPDC055340. The sequence goes on from NZ_JBSHML010000005.1 coordinate 88,448, forward strand.
GTGGTGGTACCCGCGACCGAGTCCCTCGTAGAGCGCCCCCAGTTGATCCGGGAGCACCTCCTGGGCGCAGAGCACCGTCGGACGCTCCGTGGTGAGCAGAGCGGTGATCCCGGGAGCGCGGCGGCACCACCGATCGGCCGACCGCGCCAGAAAGCGCGGCATCCGCCGCCGGATGTTCCAGCTCATGATGTGGAGCTCGGGCGCCCGCGCCGGCCCGATCACCGCCCGCGTCGTGCGGTGGGTCTCCGAGTCCCGCTCGGTCATCGCCGGAGTCACCGCCCTTCTTCGTCGCCGGGCGCGGCGTCGGCCCCGCCCCCGGCCCACCACCCGTGTGACGGCCCCGTCCGGCCCGGTAGCTCGCGACGCCGCTCCTTCCTGCCACCTTAGGTGTCAGCACCGTGCGCGTACGCCCTGCGCGCGGAAGTCACATACCGCCCGGCGCGGGATGAGACGATGTGGTCCGTGCCCACACCCCCGCCACTCCCGGTACGACACGGTGTCGGACCCACCAGGCTCCGCATCCCTGTTTCGGGACCGTGGACGACGATCGCCGAGTACATGGTGTCGAGATTCGCGCACCTGGACCCGGATGAGCTGTTCCGCCGGATCGACGCTGGGGAGATCGTGGGCGGGGACGGTCGGCCGATCGATCGCCACACCACGCCGGGCAGCCACGAGTTCGTCTGGTACCACCGGCAGCTGCCCGATGAGCGGCCACTGCCCTATCAGGAGACGATCCTGTTCGCGGAGGACGACCTCGTCGTCGTCGACAAACCGCATTTCCTCCCCACCACCCCGTCCGGCCGCTACCTACGCGAGACCGCCCTCGTCCGGCTGCGGGTGCGCCTGGGCAACCCGGACATCACGCCGGTGCACCGACTCGACCGGCCCACCGCCGGGTTGGTCATGTTCACCGCCCGGCCCGAGATGCGCGGCGCGTACCAATCGCTGTTCGAGCAGCGGCGCGTGACCAAGGTCTACGAGGCGGTGTCCGCGCTGCCCGTCGGCTGGGACCCGGACGCCGGCACCCTCCACGGGCAACCGATGCCGCTGGTGCGCCGCGACCACCTCCACTCCCCCGGTGGCCCGCAGCGGACCGTCATACGGCAGGGGCTCGAGCCCAACGCCGAGACCGTCGTGGACGTACTGGGTCACGGGACCAGCGCCACCGGGCGGCCCGTGCTGCACACGCTGCTACGACCGCGCACCGGAAAGCTACATCAGCTGCGCGTGCAGCTCGCCGCGCTCGCTATCCCGATCCTCGGCGACCGGCGCTATCCCGAGCTGTTGCCCGAGGCAGCCGACGACGGCTCACTCCCCCTCCAGCTCCTCGCCCGCGAGCTCGAGTTCACCTACCCGGTCAGCGGCGAGATCCGGCGCTTCCGGAGTCGGCGCACACTGTCGGAGGTACCGGTCGGCGTGTGACGGGTACGCACGAACCGGGCGACCGCCGGCTCAGCACACCGCGTCACCTCGAACGCCGTCGTCGAACGTCAACCGTCGACGTCGTGGAGGTGATGCTCCACGTCATGGACGATGTACTGACACAGCGTTGCGACGGTGAAGACGTACCCGTCACCCCTACGCCCGGTGCGATCCCAGTCGGCGTCGCCGACGCGTCCGAGGATCCCGCGCGTCCGGCCGGTGTCACGGACCAACTGCTCGGCGATCGACGCGGCCCGGGCTCGCCAGTACTCACGCTCGCGGACGGCGGCCTCGCCGTCGAAGTCCGCATATGTGGGGTTGTCGGCCTCGAGCACCGCCGCGAGCCGGTCTCCCAGTACCTCGATGAGGTCGCGACTGTGGCCCGCGTACTCCAGCGGCGACCACACCCGCGGGGCCGGTCGGGTGGCGACGTCCGGCCGGGCGAGCACCACGGCCCACCGCTCGGCCACGGCGGCCAGCCTCTCGTCGGTGGTCAGCGGATCGTGCGGTCGGTACCCACATTCATCGCATCCGCCGTCGAGCACGGTGGTCCAATCGCGGTTGTCCGGCATGCCCGGTTCGGGTTCAACATCCATGGGCGTCACTCTTCCACCGGGTCAACGCGCGTGCAGGCATAGCGGGCCGGTCACTTGTCACGCGGCCCTGCGTGGCGTCGGTTCAGCCGGCGGCGTTCTCGACCTCGCGCTGATAGTGGTCGAGGAACTCGTGCGCGAGGCCCAGGAAGGTCTCGGAGCCCTGCGGCCCCATATGCGAGAGCGCGGACGCGTAGGCGCCGAGAGAACGGGCCGTGTCCGCGTCGAACACCCGGCGGCCCTCGTCTGTGCGCTCGAACTCGTGGGCGCTGCCGCCATCTCGCCGCCGGCGTTCCACGTACCCCGAGGCCAGAGCTGCGTTGACCTGGCGATTGATCGTGGACTGCTCCAACCGGAGCTCGTCGGCGATCTCCCTCAGGGTTCGCGCACGGCCATCGGCGAGCAGCCACAGCAACCGCAGATCCGCGGTGCCGAGCCGCATGGCGCCCTCCATGGCACGGCGTTGACCGTCGAGTCGGCTGAGGATGGCAGCGAGCCGACGTTCCGCGGGCGCGTCAGGCCCCAACCAGTGCTCACTCGATGCCGTCACCTGCAGTCCTCCTTCGCGGACGCGCCCTCGACGAGGGACGGCTGACCGCCTGCTTGCCGTGCCCGTATGCGATATGTAGCCTACACAGGTCGGAATATGTATGTAACATACATATTCGGGCGCGAACCCCTGAAAGGAACTGATGAATCTCTCCCGCGACCGCGCGGCGGCGCCGCTGGCCGTCATCCTGGTCCTCGGCTTCTCAAGCATGTGCGCCTCGCTCATGCAGTCGCTGGTGATCCCCATCCAGCCTGAACTACCGAGGCTTCTGGACACCGCACCGGACAATGCCGCGTGGGTGGTGACCGCGACCCTGCTGGCCGGGGGTGTCGCGATGCCGGTGGCCGGCCGACTCGCCGACATCCGTGGGCGCAAGCCGGTCCTCGTGGCCTCCGCGCTCATCCTGTTGGTGGGCTCGCTCATCTGCGCCCTGTCGACCTCGCTCGTGCCGGTCCTCATCGGTCGCGCCCTCCAGGGACTCGCGATGGGGTACGTCCCCGTCGCGATCAGCTTCGTCCGCGAGATCGCCCCGCCCGCCATGCAGAACTCGGCGGTCGCCGGGATCAGCGCGACGCTCGGCGTCGGCGGCGCACTCGGACTCCCCCTCGCCGCGTGGATCGCACAAGACCACGACTGGCACGCCCTGTTCTGGGTCTCCAGCGCGCTCGCCGCGGTCATGGCCGTGCTCTCGCTGGTCGTGTTGCCGCACCGGCGACCGGTGGACCGGGCCCGGTTCGACTCCGTCGGCGCCATCGGGTTGGCAATCGGCATCGTGGCGATCCTCGGCGGCATCTCCAAGGGCGGCGACTGGGGATGGACCTCGCCGGCCACCTTGTGCGCGATCATCGGTGGCGCCGCGATCCTCCTCGCGTGGGGCTTCTACGAGACCCGCCACGACCAGCCGCTCGTCGACCTCCGGACAACGGCCCGGCGGCCGATCCTTCTCACCAATATCGCCGCGCTCCTCATCGGGTTCGGCATGATGGCGCAGTCGATAGTCGTTCCCCAACTCCTCCAACTCCCCGAATCCACCGGATACGGACTCGGTCAGACGATGCTCCAGGCCGGCCTGTGGATGGCCCCGGGCGGGCTTATGATGCTCGCGTTCACCCCGATCTCCAGCCGGATGCTCACCCGGTTCGGCGGCCGCACCACGCTCGCCCTGGGGGCGGCGGTGATCGCGGCGGGATACCTCGTCGCCGCCTTCTCCGCGCATGCCCCGTGGCAGCTGCTCGTCTCGACGTGCATCGCCTCCGCCGGTGTCGGCATCGGTTATGCGGCCATGCCGACTCTGATCCTCGAGAACTCCCCCGCCTCCGAGGCCGGGGCGGGGGTCGGTCTGAACTCGTTGATGCGCTCCATGGGCACCACCATCGCCGGATCGGTGATGGCCATCGTCCTCACCAGCCGGATGACCGACATCGGCGCGGGCGTCCAGGCTCCCACCCAGGAGATGTTCCGACTGTGCTTCTTCATCGGTGCCGGTGCGGCCGTCGCGGGCGCCGTCATCGTGCTGCTGATCAAGAGCGGGCATCGGCCGTCCGGCACGGGCGCCGAGCCGGTCGCCTCACCGACGTCCGCGGAGGGCACCGGGCAGGAGGCACTCGCCCGGGTCCGCTGACGTCTCCCGGCGCCCGCCGGGGGATCTGAGCTGCGGGGGGCGTCAGCTCCTCCTGTCTCCCGGCGCCCATCCCGCGAGCTCACCGGCCGACACCTCGCCGAGCCACTTCTGCCACAGCGGGCCGAAAGACACTCGTCGCACGCCGAGCCCACGCAACGCCTCGAGGTCCCCGGCACCGTGCCCGTTGACGGGGTGCGCGGTCACGTTCAGCGGTACCGTCACCGCCTGCACGAGACGGCTCACCTCGTCGGCGGTCGACAACCCCACCGGGTAGACCGCGCGGGCTCCGGCGTCCTCCATCATCGTGATGCGGGCTTCCGCCTCGCCCACCGGATCGTCGAAGGTGCCGGTGCCGAGCTTCACCGCGTCCGTCCTGCCGTTGATGACGAAGTCCACGCCGGCCTCGTCGGCAGCCGCACGGGCCGCGGCGATGTAGTCGGCATGCTCCCGCCGGTCACGCACTCGCTTGCCCTCGCCGTGCACGACGTCCTCGATGTTCGCGCCGGCCGCACCGGCCTCGAGCAGCCGCGTGATGAGTTCGGCCGGGTCCAGGCCATAGCCCGACTCGACGTCCACGCTCACGGGAACCCCGGCCGCCGCGGAGATACCGCTGACCACCGACAGGTACTCCGAGAAGTCCATGTTCTCGCCATCGGAGCTGCCGATCGCGTCGGCGACGGGGTGGCTGCCCACGGTCAGTCCGACGGCGCCCGCATCAACCGCGACCTGCGCACTCCAGGTGTCCCACACCGTGGGTAACACCACCAGCTCCCCCGAGCCGTGCCATTCCGCCAGCGCCCTCGCGCGCGCCGCTACATCCGTCATCGCAATCCTCCTCGCGGTGTCCGCGTCTGCACTCTGGGGCAGACCCTACGGGACCGACCCGCTGGACAACGGCGAAAAAGTCTCGATTCAGGACGCTTCGATCTCGCCCACCACGTCATAGCGCAACCAGACACTGCCGTCGGAGAGCGGCTCTGCGGACCGGAACGCGAACTCGACGGGGGCGGGCTCCGCGTCGGCTGAGGATTGGAACAGCGGGGGCGTGTGCCCCTCGGCGTCCGCCGTGGGCATGAGAACGAGGCTGAACGGCTGAACCAGTCGGCGTCGGGCTGCGCGATGGAGTCACCCTCGGAACCGGCAGGCGAGACCGGGGGGAGACGACGCGCGAGCGCAGCTCGTGGTTCCCGTGGATCGCGGCTTCCACAGGCGAGATCGCGAAATCCACTGATCGGCTTACAGGGGTGTTCCCGCCGGGTCATCGGATGAAGACTCGATCGCATGAGATTCGAAGAGCTTCCCGAGAACTGGAACACGATGCCCCTGGACGAGGGGCCGCTCGCCGCCGGTGTCATAGACCTGGTGGTGGGTTACCGAGATCGGCTACGCAACTCCCTGCTCATCCTCCCGTGCGACGAGTACGACGTCGGCCTGCCCGCGCCCCTGCTGGCCGCGGACGCGGACTGGTCCGAACCCGCCTGCGACCGCCAGGAGTCCATGAGGATCCTCCCCGAGATCCCGGCCCCGAGCTTCGTCATCGCGCTCTCGGCGCGGCACCGACTGCCCGACCCGCTCGTACGGGGGTGGTTGAGATCGGTCGAGGACACCCTCGACGCCTCCGGGCAGTCGCTGCTCGCGTTCGGTGTCGCGTTTCTGGGCGGGGTCGAGATCGTGGGCGGTCGCGCGGCACACAACGGCAGTCTCGGCGCGAAGGCCGGGTAGGCGCTCGCGGGAGCAGGCGTCCCGGCGCGCGGCGGTAACATCGTCGGTGATGCCCGACAACTCTTCCGACACCGGGCGCGCGAGCACCGTCGACTACGCGGCGCTCCCCGGCCCGGGCGGGCACAGGTCGCTCATCCCGCCCGTCGACGCGCGCTGGTGGACTCTCAAGGTCGCACTCTCCCAGCGGCCGTGGAGCTTCCTCGCCTCCGGGGCGATGGCCGTGGCGTTCGTCTGCAACGGCATCACCCCGGTGGTCGTGGGCCGCGCCGTGGACGACGCCGTGGCGACCGCGTCGCTGGCCAGCCTGTGGTTCTGGATCGGCATGCTGGCGTGTGTGTTCGCGGTGGCGATCGCCGCGAACTGGACCGCGCGCTTCATGCTCGTGCGCAGCCAGCAACTGGTGAGCCACGACCTGCGCACGCTGGTGACCGACCGCATCCAGGACCCGCGCGGGTTCGCCGGACGGGAGCGCACGCCCGGCGGGCTGCTGTCCATCGCCTCCTCGGATACCACCCGGGTCGGCGACATCGTGATGATGACCGTCATGCCGGTGGCCGAGCTCGCCGCCATCGTCTACGGCGCGGCAGTGATGTTCACCATCAACCCGTGGCTGAGTCTGGCCACGCTCGTCGGCGGTCCACTGCTGGCCGTCGTGGCGCTCCGCGTAGCGCGGCCGCTGCAGACGCGGTCGGTCGCCCGGCAGCAGGCGATCGCCGAGGCCGCCGCCACCGCCACCGACGTGGTGCAGGGCCTACGCATCCTCAAGGGACTGGGTGCGATCGTGACCGTCCGGGGGCGCTACGACGCGGTGTCGGACTCCGCATACTCCAAGACCGTTCACGCCAATGGCGCCGAAGCCCGACTCAACGGGGCCACCGACGCCGCGGGCGCGCTGTTCGTCTCCAGCCTCGGCCTGGGGGCCGGCATTCTCGCGCTGGGCGAGCACATCACCGTCGGCGAACTGATCACCGTGGTGGGCCTGACGCAGTTCCTCGTCGTCCCCATGACCATGTTCGGTCGCAACCTCGCCTCGAGGTGGGCCTCGGCGGAGGCATCGGGCCAGCGGATCCGTGAGGTCCTCGGTGCGGGATTCGAGCGTCCCTCGGAGATCGAGAGCGGACGCGCCGATCACGTTATCGGCGCCCTGCCCACGGGCATCACCGTCGTCCACGGCTCGTACCCCGCCCTGGTGCACGACCTCGAGGCCCTGCCCCGCACCCGCGTGATCGTCGCCCCGCACGCCGCGGACCTGTTCGACGGCACCGTCTCCGACAACGTCCACCCGGACCGGTCCCGGGCCGAGCAGGCGCTCCACATCGCCGCCTGCGACGACATTCCCGAAGGCCCCGACAAACGCGTGGGCGAGAACGGCCGCATGCTGTCCGGTGGTCAGCGCCAGCGGGTCGCCCTGGCGCGCGCCCTGGCCGCCGCCTCCGAGGTGCTGGTGCTGCAGGACCCGACCACCGCGGTCGACTCGGTGACCGAGCAGACGATCGCCGACCAGGTGGCCCGGCATCGCACGGAGGCGATCACGCTCGTGTTCAGCGAGGCGCCGGCCTGGAGCGCCGTCGCGACGATGCACATGACCACGGAGGACCTGACCGGGCTCATCGGCGCCCTGACGGAGGTCGCCCGATGAGCGTCGCGAATGTTCCGCCTCCCCCGGCCAAGGGCGACACCGCCCTGCGATTCCCGCTGGCGACCGCCGGTCAGGTCCGCCGTGAGATGGGGGCCCAGCTCCGCCGTGTCAGGCATGCGCGTCCGGCGCTGCTGGCCGCGCTGACCCTGCTCAGCCTCGGAGCCTGGGCCACCGTCACGGTGCCCCGGGTGATGGGCCAGATCGTGGACCTGGTCACCGGCGCGTCATCCCGACCGTTCTGGCAACTCGGGGCCGTCCTCTTCGGCGCGGCGGTCGCCGGTGCGGTACTCAGCGCCTGCGGCTTCTACCTGGTCTCGCGGGTCGCCGAACGGGTGATCGCCAACCTGCGTCAGGACATGGTCGGTACCGCACTCGGCCTCCCCACCCACCGCGTCGAGGACGCCGGCTCCGGCGACCTCGTCAGCCGTTCCACGGACGACGTCTCCGAGCTGTCGTCCGCGGTGACCGAGACCATCCCGATCCTCACCAGCTCGGTGTTCACTTTGGCGGCGACGGTGATCGCGCTGTTCACGCTGGACTGGCAGTTCATCCTCATCCCGGTGGTGGTCGCGCCCGTCTACGTCCTGGCCGCCCGCTTGTACCTCCGTAAGGCACCGGGACGCTACGCCGACGAACGGGCGGCGATGGCCGACCGCGCCCACCGCGTCCTCGAGGCCATCCGGGGCCGGGCCACCGTGCGCGCGTTCTCGATGGAGGAGCGCATGCATCACGAGATCGCGAACGCCTCCTGGAGCGTGGTCACCAAGGGCATCCGGGCGCGCACCACGATGCTCATCCTCAACGTGTGGATGCTCGTCGCCGAGTTCCTCATGCTCTCGATCGCGCTTCTCCTGGGATACCACCTCGTCGGGGCCGGGACGCTCACCGTGGGCGCGCTCACCGGCGCGGTGCTCATGATCATCCGCCTGCGCGGGCCGTTGAATATGGTCATGCGGGTGCTCGATGTGGTCCAGTCCGGGTACGCCTCGCTGTCCCGCATCGTCGGCGTCGTGGCCGATCCGCCGGTCCCGCTCCCTGATGTCGGGGTCGGCGCCCCGATCGGCAGGGTGGAACTTCGCGGTGTCAGCTTCAGCTACGGCGGGCAGTGGGCGGTCCGGGACATCGACTTCGCCGTCGAACCCGGAACGACCGTGGCGATCGTCGGCGCCTCCGGGGCGGGAAAGACGACCGTCGCCGCGCTTCTCGCCGGGCTGCTCGTCCCGGACCAGGGCCAGGTCCTGGTCGACGGCTATCCGGTCTCGACACTGTCCGACCGCGAGCGGATCGCGCGCCTGGCCACCGTCAGCCAGGAGGTCCACGTGTTCTCCGGAACCCTCCGCCAGGACCTCACCCTGGCCAGGCCCGAGGCGGGCGACGACGAGCTGCTCACCGCCCTGGACCGCGTCCACGCCCGGGGGTGGTACGACCGGCTGCCCGATGGTCTCGACACCGTCGTCGGCGCTCGCGGGATCCAGCTCGACCCGGTGGCCGCCCAGCAGGTCGCCCTGGCCCGGGTTCTCCTCCTCGACCCGGCGATCGTCGTGATGGACGAGGCCACCGCGGAGGCCGGTTCGGCCGGCGCCGGGGCCCTCGAGGACGCCGCGGACGAGGTGACCCGCGACAGGTCCGCGGTGGTGGTCGCCCACCGCCTCGACCAGGCCTCGCGGGCCGACCGGATCCTCGTCATGGATTCCGGACGTATCGTCGAGGCCGGCACGCACGACCAGCTCCTCGCCCGGGACGGCATTTATCACCGTCTGTGGGGCGCGTGGTCTGCCGGCCGCCGCGCTGCGCACTCCCGGGACGCGCCCCCGCCGTCCACCACGACGGCGCCCTCGACGACGCGCACCGACGTCGGACGACGAATCGATCCAGGCTAATCAGCACTCGTCCACATCGCGGTCGTTCGCGTGCTCACGGGCGGGAAATCAGACACATACGGGGTGGCCGCGCGACGTTTCGACGCACGCGGGCGTGGAGTAGACCACACTGGACGGGGTACCGAGACGACCGCGACCAACAGCGATGTCGACCGAGTCCTCCGGGTCGCCGGGTGGCGTCTGCCACAACGTCGCGATACGGGGGATGATGGTGCCGCGAGATGACGACGTTCCACAAGAACAAGATCAGCACAAAACGAAAGAGTCGATACCTATGACCGATGGCAGACAGACGATCATCTACACCCTCACGGATGAGGCCCCCCGCCTGGCGACCGAGGCGTTCCTGCCCGTCGTCAGCACCTTCGCCGATGCCGCCGGAATCGATGTCACCACCAGCGACATCTCGGTGGCCGCGCGCATCCTCGGTGCGTTCCCCGAGCGACTCACCGATGAGCAGAAGGTGCAGGACAACCTGGCCGCGCTCGGTCGTCTGACCCAGGACCCGGACACCAACATCATCAAGCTGCCCAACATCAGCGCCTCCGTCCCGCAGCTCACCAAGGCGATCGCAGAGTTGCAGTCGCAGGGTTACGACATTCCCGACTTCCCGTGGGACCCGCAGACCGACGAGGAGAAGGAGACCGCCGAGCGGTACGCCGGCATCCTCGGAAGTGCGGTCAACCCGGTTCTTCGTCAGGGCAACTCCGACCGTCGCGCGCCGAAGGCCGTCAAGGAGTACGCCAAGGCCAACCCGCACTCCATGGGCAAGTGGTCCATGGCCTCGCAGACCCACGTCGCGCACATGACCCACGGCGACTTCTACGCCGGCGAGAAGTCGATCATTCTCGACCGCGACTGCGACGCCCGCATGGAGGTAGTGACGCCCGACGGGAAGACCGAGGTCCTCAAGACCGTGCCGCTGCGGGAGGGCACCGTCGTGGACTCCATGTTCATGAGCAAGAAGGCTCTGCTGGAGTTCTACGAGGAGCAGCTCAATGACGCCAAGGAGACCGGCGTCATGTTCTCGCTGCACGTCAAGGCCACCATGATGAAGGTGAGCCACCCGATCGTGTTCGGGCACGCCGTCCGCGTGTTCTACAAGGACGCCTTCGAAAAGTACGGCGAGCTGTTCGACGAGCTCGGCATCAACGTCAACAACGGCATGGGCGACCTGTACGCCAAGATCGACACCCTGCCCTCGGCCAAGAAGGAAGAGATCATCGAGGAGCTGCACCGCTGCCACGAGCAGCGGCCGGAGCTCGCGATGGTCGACTCGGCCCGCGGCATCTCCAACTTTCACTCCCCCTCGGATGTGATCGTCGACGCTTCCATGCCCGCGATGATCCGCATCGGTGGCAAAATGTACGGCGCCGACGGCCGCAAGAAGGACACCAAGGCGGTCATCCCGGAGTCCACGTTCGCGCGGATTTACCAGGAGATCATCAACTTCTGCAAGACCAACGGCGCGTTCGACCCCACCACTATGGGCACCGTGCCAAACGTCGGACTCATGGCGCAGAAGGCCGAGGAGTACGGCAGCCACGACAAGACCTTCGAGGTCGAGACCGGCGGCGTGGCCAACATCGTCGACGCCGCGACCGGTGAGGTCCTGGTCTCTCAGGAGGTCGAGGCCGGCGACATCTGGCGCATGTGCACTGTCAACGACGCGCCGATCCGTGACTGGGTCAAGCTCGCCGTGGACCGTGCCCGCGCCTCCGGCATGCCCGCCGTCTTCTGGCTCGACCCGTACCGGCCGCACGAGAACAACCTGATCACGCTGGTCAACAAGTACCTCCAGGATCACGACACCGAGGGCCTGGACATCCAGATCATGTCGCAGGTGCGCGCCATGCGCTACACCCTCGAGCGCGCGTGGCGCGGCCTGGACACCATCTCGGTGACCGGCAATATCCTGCGCGACTACCTCACGGACCTGTTCCCGATCCTCGAGCTGGGCACCAGTGCCAAGATGCTCTCGATCGTGCCGCTCATGGCCGGCGGTGGGCTCTACGAGACGGGCGCCGGCGGTTCCGCGCCGAAGCACGTCCAGCAGCTGGTAGAGGAGAACCACTTGCGCTGGGATTCGCTCGGGGAGTTCCTCGCGATCGGTGCGAGCCTCGACGACCTCGGTCGCAAATACGACAACCCGAAGGCCACCATCCTCGCCCAAGCGCTGGACACCGCGACCGGCAAGCTGCTGGAAAACGGCAAGTCGCCCTCGCGCGTGACCGGCGAGCTCGACAACCGGGGCAGCCAGTTCTGGCTGGCGTTGTACTGGGCGCAGGAGCTGGCGGCGCAGACCGAGGACGCCGAGCTCGCAGCGCGGTTCGCCCCGCTCGCCGAGAAGCTGGACGCCGACAAGGACACGATCCTCGAGGAGCTGACGGTCGTCCAGGGCCACGCGGTCGATCTCGGCGGTTACTACCAGCCCGACACCGAGAAGCTGAAGTCCGCGATGCGTCCGAGCAAGACGCTCAACGACCACCTCGACAGCGCCTTCGCCTGATCTCCCGCTGAACCCTCACTACCCACCGCGCCCCCGCCGGAGTGATCCGACGGGGGCGCGGTGTGTCGTGGGACGAGGAATACGACGACGACTCAGCTCATGTCACTCGCCGAACGCTGCGCTCAGGCACCGCATCGCAGCCAGGGTCTTGGGCACGCCGATGTACGGCATGAGGTGCACGAAACACTCGGCGACCTCTTCCTTGCTCATCCCGGCCACCTCGACCGCGGTCCGGATGTGCCCGGTCAGCTGGGGCTCGGTGCCGCCCATCGCCGCCAGGGCCGCCATGTTGAGCATCTGACGGTCGCGCAACTCGATCCCCGGCCGCTGGTAGGTGCCGCCGAACACCGCGCCCACCACCCAATCGGAGGCGCCCGGGGCGAACTCGTCCAACTGTTGCTTCCAGGCGGCGGCGCCCTCGGGCGACTGTGTCTCCTCGACGAACTGGTTGCCCTTGTCCATACTCAAATCCACGAGTGTCCTTCTCGACGATCGGAAAGTGCCTGGTCAGGCTAGCAGTCTTCCTACACTGCGGCAGGTGGTGAGCGAGCCGGGCCGAGCTGTCGGAGCGCTGTGCCATAGTTCAGTTCCGCGCGCCGGGCCCGGTCTTACAAGGGCCTGCGCCATCAAACCGAGGAGAGGCCATGCCCCGAACCCAGCCCGATCTCGACTCCGGCCTGTGCTGGCGTCTGCTGCTCGCCGCGGTGCAACTGCTTTATGAGCGTGGGCTGACCGGCCTTCGGGTTGTCCCCTCCATAGGTGCCGTCGGCTGGTGGCGGATTGAGATCACCACCGCAGCGAATCTGCGCTCTGGCGTGAACCTGCCGGCACGCGACGAGAATGCCGTCTTCCGGGCAACGGAAGGAGCCTTCCCGCGTGTGGGTGAGCTCGAGATCCTGCCCTCCACGACCGTGGACCAGGTTGCGGACGAGATCCTCCGCGAACTCGGCCCTCTCACAGGGGCCGGTTACTTCAACGACCGGGAGTATTGCGGTTGGTTCACCGGGATGTGCCGACAGGCGGAAGCCCTCGGCTCGCCGCCTTCCGCTTTCGATGAGTTCCACAACGGGTGGCGGTGCGGAGCATTCGACATCACCCCACCTCCCGGATGGGAGGCAGCACAATGGTCCGACGCGTGAAAGGTGCCGGCATGGCCAGAACGCTGGTGATGATCGGCGCAGCACTCCTGGCCGGGGGCTGCGCGGCCGGGCAGGCCGGTGATCAGAGCGAACAGCCCACCAGCCAGATCCCGAGTTCATCCGATAGTCCCACCCTCACCACGACCGTCACCGCGGCCTCCCCCTCGCGGAGCAACTTGACCAGCGTGGGCCCGGACGCCTTCGCCGCGCCGAGCAGCCCGGGCGTCTATGCGTGGAACTACTCCACGGGCGGCCGACACGTGGGACTGTGCGTTTCCGCAGGAGATACGGTGACCTGTACCGGGAGACCAGTCTCGGAGATACCGGATCTGACCGAGCACTTCCCCGGCCGTCCCGGCGCCGTCGAACTCGGCGTAGCAGGTCTGCGCTATACGTTTGTCGAGGGGGTGCCGCCGGTGTCCGCCCGGCTCGAGACCGGTCAGGCTGTAGAGATCGGCACTGTGCGGTGCGCCATGCCTGACGCGGCAACGCTCGAGTGTGGCTCCGGCAGCAACTCGTTCACGATCAGCGGCCCCGGCCGGGTCATCACCACCTCGGGTGCCATCCTCGGCGAGCGCGATACCTCGAACCACCCGGGCCCGGACTCCACGGGCACTTCGTCAGCCATCCCGGCACCGGTGGCACCCGCTGGCCAGCCGCGGGAATTCATCGGGGCCACGGGTCTGGTCAGCGGGGTTCGCACGTCTTCCGGTCACCTGGTGACCGCCTCCGTCCCGCCGTGTGACGGCAGGGGAATCCTCATCCTCGACTCGTTCGTCGATTCACCCCAGCCGCAGGCTGGGATCGCGGCCCTTCTTGACCGCCACCCGGGAGCTGAGTTCGCCACCCCGGGCCAGTGCCCGTCACTTCGCGCCGGTGTCGACGGAGCGCGCGTCTACCCGATCTATATGGACCACGCGCACGACACCGCGGAACTGTGCCGCGATAAGGCGGCTCGCGGCGGCAATGCGAGGTTGCTCACCACGTCGGCGGAGTACATCGATCCGTGCTGATGCCGCCGGTGGCCGCCGCCCGCGCGGCTAGATCCCCTTTTTGAGCAGCCGCTCCCACTTGCCGGGCATAGGCGCCGCCACCACGAGCTCTGTGCCATCGGGCAGTGGAATCACCATCTTCGTGGCGTGCAGGTGGAGGCCCCTTCCACCCCGCTCCTCCACCAGCGCGTTGAAGCGCAGGTCACCGTAGCGGTCATCTCCGGCGATCGGGTGCCCGGCATGCTGGAGATGGACGCGGATCTGATGCTTTCGTCCGGTGAGCAGCCGGGCGTCCACGAGCGTGGCCCGGTTCCCCACCCTCCGGCGGACCTCGACATGTGTCTCGGCGCGCTGCCCGTTCGGGTGCACCACCACTTCGGCGGCCCGCCGCAGCAGCGGTGCGTCCAACGCCGTGACGTCCTCGGGCCAGCGGCCTGAGACGATCGCCAGGTAGTGTCGTTCGATCTCGTCCTCGCGGTCGCGGAGCATCTCGTGCAGATGCCGGAGCATCGAGTGGGTCTTCGCGAGGACGAGCACCCCGGAGGTATCCCGGTCCAACCTGTGCGCGAGTTCGAGTTCGGGCACGCCGGGTCGCAGGTGCCGGAGGGTCTCGATCACACCGGCGGGAACATCTGTCCCCCTGTGCACCGCCACTCCGGCTGGTTTGTCCACGATCAACAGGTCGGCGTCCTCGTAGAGAACGCACCTGCGCATCTGTTCCAGAAGTGCTGAGGGCGGCCTCGGTGAGACGGTGGCAGGGGCCTCCACATCGAGGGCGGGCACCTCGATCACGTCGCCTTTGACAAGACGGTAGTTCTGTTCGGTCCTACGACCGTTGACCCGGAGTCTGCCCTTGCGCAGCAGCTCGAACAGCAGGCCCGCCGGCACGCCTTTGAGGTGGGATCGCAGGAACTTGTCGAGTCTGCGGCCCGCGTGCTCGTCGTCGACGGTGATGGCGGCGGCCGGGCGCGAAACCATCGATTTTTCAGACCGGGATACCGACGCAGGCCTCGACGACTTCTTCCGGTGGGCGGGAGGCGGCCGCCCCGACGACCGGGTCCGGTTGCGACCGACGTGCCCACCGGCCCCTGTGTGCGGGCGACGCCCTGCAGCTCTCCCCGCACCGGAATCGGACCCTCTGGCAGACACTCTGACTCCACGTGACACGAACAGCGACCGGACCTTGACACCTGAACTCCACCACACTCCTGCACGACCGGCCACTCGGTGTGCCCCGGGGCACGCAACAGGAACGGGCGCAGGAAGCGCCGGTCAGCCCAGAGAGGCGTGGTTCAGTGTGCTCAACTGCTCGTTGACGTCAGAGAACGTGGCGGTCACGTCCATGATCCCGAACCCGGCAAGTCGCTCGGTGTGCATCCTGACGTAGGCCTCGGCGTTCTCGCGGGTGTCGAAGAGATAAATGCCCCCGGAGAGGTCGGCCGACTGGTCCTCGATCCAGAGCTTCCAGATGAATCCCGGCTCCTCGTTGATCGACTCCGCGAGCCCGCGGAACGCCTCCGCCATCTCCGCACCCCAGGGCCCCTGCATGGGGAAGTTCACCTGTACCACCACAGCCATCATCGACCTCCTGGTTTGCACCCGAACCTCAGGGTTACGCGTTGTGGATGGATCACCGATCCTCCCAGACCTGCCGCCAGTACCCGGCGAGTGAGTCGACGGTCTCGTGCGCGTTCAAGCCGCTCGGTTGGGGAACGACCCAGAGCGCGACCCCGTTTGGCCAGCCCCGGATCGCCGACGTGTCCTGCGGTCCCGTCGTCGCCCGCGGCTGCGCGAAGGAGATCCGGTAGGCGGTGATTCCCGCGACCGCCACGAGGTCGGGCCGTAGGTCGCGGACCCGCGAGATCAATCTTTCCCCTCCGGCGCGGAGCTCCTCGCGGCTGAGCTCGTCCGCTCTGGCGGTGGCACGACCCACCAGGTTGGTCACGCCGATGCCCCGCGACGTGAGCTGACGCTCGTCCGCGGCCGAGAGTCCGGCCGCGGCGTCCACGAGATGGTCGGTCAGGCCCGCTCGGTGAAGTGAGGGCCAGAAGCGGTTTCCCGGCCGGGCGAAAGGTGCGTTGACCGCCGCGGTCCACAGGCCCGGGTTGATCCCCACGATGAGCAATCGGAGCCGCGCGGGGGCGGCGGGCAGTACATCGTCCATCGCGTGCGGATCGTCTGTGGCGAAGCGTGCCAGGTCCTCGCGCCCGGGCCTACCCCCGCCCATCGGAGAGGGGCGCCGTGGGACGCCGGACGATGCTGCAGGTTCCGTCACGGGTTCGCAGCCTACTCGGCCGGGTGGCGCCTGTCTGCCCGGCCGAGCGGGCGGCGGTCCGATCAGGGCTTGAGGACGTACTTCAGGGTTTCCACCACCTGGTCGGTGGTCGTGCACCACGCCTGGGCTTCGGCGTCGACCTCCTTGAGTGGATGCACGATATCCGCGTCGTGGAGGGTCACGTAGGGCTTACCGAGGGCCGCACAGTAGCCGGCGTCGAATGCCGCATTCCACTGCTTGTACTTGTCGCCGAACCGCACCACGACCAGATCGCTCTGCTCGATCAACGTACGGGTACGGATGGCGTTGACCTTGGCGGACTGGTGGTCACGCCAGAACTGGCTACCGGTCTCGCCCAGGTGATCTCCGGCGGCGTCGCTGGCCGGGTGGTCGGTGACCGGGGCGGTGAACACGACGTCCAGCCCGGCGGCCTCTGCGCCGCGTCGGATCTCGTCACGCCACTCGGTGTGGATCTCGCCGGAGAGGTAGACGGAAAAACTCATATACTCAGACTCCTATATGGGAGTGACGTCGGTTCTGGCCACTGCCTCTGAACGTCACTTGTACTGGACGCTAGCCGCTGACCTGCGCTCGATCGAATCGAGGCCCGTCAGCCGATCGTGTAGGTGAATCCCCGCTGGAATGTGCGGTTGCCACGGTCGGTCTCCGGTATAAGTGTCCGCTTGGCCGGCAGCGGTCCGGGCGACGGTAGGCGTGATCGAACTTCGACTGCCACCTGCGACCGGCGGGAACCTCGAGAACCTCGGGACAATAGAACTATGGACGATCTGCTCATCCCTCTCGGCCCGGGTGCGCCTCATGGCCTCCGAGTGCCAGCAAATGAACTCGTCGAGCTGTTCTCCCGTTCCTCCGGCCCCGGCGGGCAGGGCGTCAACACCACCGATTCACGGGTCCAGCTCAGCCTCGATCTGGCCACCACCTCCGCCCTCGACGACGCGCAGCGATCGCGGGCGCTGCGCAATCTGGACGCCCGGCTTGACGGCACCGTGCTGACCGTCGCCGCCTCCGAGGAACGCTCCCAGAGGCGCAACCGAGCGGCGGCCCGTTCCCGCCTCTCCGAACTGCTGCGCGACGCCGTCGCCCCGGCCGTCCCGCGGCGCCCGACCCGCCCGACCAGGGGGTCACGGCGTCGCCGCCTGGAGGCGAAGACCCGACGCGGCGCGATCAAGGCGAACCGGCGCCGCCCCGATTCGGAGTAAGACCGCCGACGCCGCCAGTCACCTGCACACCGTTGGTTCATACGACGACGAGGTGATCACCACCGTCGGAACTGCGGCGTTCACCGCGAGTCGATCAGCTCGATTCCGTATGCCGCGACGACAGCCCGCACCTCGGCGAGGTAGCGCTGCGCCTGCCCGGTGAGCGGGATCCCGGAATGGCTGATCCAGCCGATCTCGATGCTCTCGTCCACCTCGAGCGGGATGGCGACGATCTCCGGGTCGAGGTCGTCACTGATGATGCCGGTCGAGATCGTGTAGCCGTCGAGTCCGATCATGAGGTTGAAGATGGTCGCGCGGTCGGAGACCCGGATCTCCCGCTTGCTCGACAGGGTGGAGAGGATCTCCTCGGCGAAGTAGAACGAGTTGTTCGCGCCCTGATCGAAAGTGAGCCGCGGCAGGTCAGCCAGATCGTCGAGTGTGACGCGATCCCGGGAGGCCAGCGGGTTCTGCCGGGAGATGAAGATGTGCGGTACCGCCGCGAAGAGCGGGTGAAAGACCAGCCCGGAATCCCGAAGGAGTTTGTCGATGACCTTGCGGTTGAAGTCGTTCCGGTAGAGAACGCCCACCTCGCTGCGGAGTGTGCGGACATCCTCGATGATGTCCCAGGTCCGGGTTTCGCGAAGCGAGAACTCGTACTGTTGAGCGTCGCCGGACCGCACCATCCGGATGAACGCCTCCACCACGAACGAGTAATGCTGCGCCGACACCCCGAGCAGCCGGCGGGACGGTGGCTGACCGAGGTATCGCTGCTCCAGGAGCGACATCTGTTCGACGACCTGCCGGGCGTAGCCGAGGAACTCCGCACCCTCGTCGGTCAGCGTCACCCCCCGGGCAGAACGAACGAGGAGGGTGCGCCCCACTCGGGATTCAAGGTCCTTCATCGCGGCAGACATGGTCGGCTGGGCGACGTAGAGCAACTCCGCAGCGCCGGTGATCGAGCCCTCCGCGGCGACCTCGATGAAGTAGTGCAGCTGCTGGAGTGTGATACCTCTGGATTCTCGATGCATAGCTACAGGCTATAGCGATCCATAGTAAACGCTAGTTACCCGATATCTGAACTGGGACTGCAGGATGGGGATACAGAATTTCCGTAGCGCCGAGCCCGGCCGACCAAGCCCTGAATTGGACGTACATGTCGAACGAACTCACGTTCAGCATCACCACCACCCGCTTCGACGAGAACTACTCGCCGTCGGAGAGCTCTCGGGCCACCACGAACTTCGCCAACCTGGCCCGGGGCGAGCACCGGCAGCAGAATCTCCGCCGAACCCTGTCGATGATCAACCACCGATTCAACGACCTCGCACGCCGGGATAATCCGACCGGGGACCGCTATTCGGTCGACCTCGAGATCGTTTCAGCGGACCTACAGTTCCATACGGCCGATGCCAATCACCGGTTCCCGCTGATCGAGGTGCTGGATATCCAGATCGTCGACCACCGGACCGGGCACCGCCTGCCGGGGATCGTGGGCAACAATTTCTCGTCCTACGTCCGCGACTACGACTTCAGCGTCCGGCTGCCGGCGGTCAACGAGGGAAGCTCCGAGTTCACCGTGCCCGGCGACTTCGGTGTCCTGCACGGCAAGCTGTTTCAGCATTTTCTCGACTCCGCGGCGTTCGGGGAACGATTCGAGGTGGATCCCGTGATCTGCATCAGCGTGTCGACGAGCAGGACCTATCGCCGGACCGGGAGCCACCACCCGACTCTCGGCGTGGAGTACCAGCAGGACGACTACTCGTTGACCGACGAGTACTTCCACAAGATGGGTCTCCAGGTCAGGTATTTCATGCCGCCCGGCGGGGTCGCCCCGCTCGCGTTCTATTTCCGCGGCGATCTGCTCAACGACTACTCGGACCTGCAGCTCATCGGCACGATCAGCGTCATGGAGACGTTCCAGAAGATCTATCGGCCAGAGATCTACAACGCGCACTCGGCCGCAACTGACGTTTACCGGCCGTCCTTGGATCAACAGGACTACTCGCGTACCCCCATTGTCTACGACCGCGACGAGCGCAGTCAGCTCGCGAAAAAACAGGGTGCGTACACGGAAGAACACTTCATCAAGCCGCACCGAGAACTCCTCGAGCAGTGGGCCTCCCGCAACCCCGTTCTCATCGGATGACCACCGGAGGAAAGTCGACCATGAACCGAACCCTGCCCACGTCCACCGTCGGCAGCCTGCCCAAGCCCTCGTGGCTAGCCCAGCCTGAAGTCCTCTGGTCGCCCTGGCGGTTGCAGGGCGACGAGTTGATCGAGGGCAAACAGGATGCACTTCGCATCGCGGCCCACGAACAGAGCAACCGCGGCATCGACATCGTCAGCGACGGCGAGCAGACCCGTCAGCACTTCGTGACGACCTTCATCGAGCATCTCGACGGCGTCGACTTCGAGCAGCGCGAGACCGTCCGGATCCGCAACCGCTACGACGCGAGCGTGCCCACAGTGATCGGCGACGTGAGCCGCTCAAAGCCCGTGTTCGTCGACGACGCGAGGTTCCTCCGGCAGCAGACGGATAAGCCGATCAAGTGGGCGCTCCCCGGCCCCATGACGATGATCGACACGCTCTACGACGGCCACTACAAGAGCCGAGAGAAGTTGGCGTGGGAGTTCGCGACGATCCTCAACCAGGAGGCCCGCGATCTCGAGGCCGCGGGGGTCGACATCATCCAGTTCGACGAGCCCGCGTTCAACGTCTACTTCGACGAGATGAAGGACTGGGGCGTGGCGGCACTGGAACGAGCAGCCGAGGGACTACGCGCGGAGACCGCGGTACACATCTGCTACGGCTACGGGATCAAGGCCAACACCGACTGGAAGGCCTCCCTCGGGTCGGAATGGCGACAGTATGAGGAGTCGTTTCCCCTCCTGCAGCAATCCAGCATCGACATCATCTCGCTGGAGTGCCACAACTCTCGTGTCCCGATTGACCTCGTCGAGCTCGTCCGGGGCAAGAAGGTCATGCTCGGGGCGATCGACGTGGCAGACGAGCGGGTCGAGACCCCGCAGGAAGTCGCCGCCACTCTCCGGCGGGCACTCGAGTTCGTCGACGCGGACAAACTCCTGCCGAGCACGAACTGCGGGATGGCGCCCTTCCCCCGGGACATCGCGCTCGCGAAGTTGAGCGCGCTCAGCGCGGGAGCACACATCGTTCGCGAGGAGATTTCTGCCGCGTCCCTGACCGAGGCAGTGAGGTAGCTAGGGTTCAGTCATCCGGATCCCGGGCGACCCCGTGGCACAGCTCGCGCGTTCATCACGTCAGCTGGGCTCGACCGCGCGCGTTTTCAAGGGCTTGTCAGTGGCCCCTGGACGTCGTACCGGACCACCACGAAGTCACGGTTCCGCTCGCACCCCTTGAGTTCGAGATCGAAGGCACCGCCGAACAGCGGCTTTCCCGAACCGAGGGTCACGGGCGCGATCGAGACCACCACCTCGTCGAGCATCCCGGCCCCGGCGAATTCGGCCGCGATGCCACCACCCCCCATCACCCACACATCGCGGCCGCCGGCCGCGGATTCAAGAGCCCCGCGATGATCCGCAGGGTCCCCGGCGACGAAGGAAACATGCTCGTTCACCGCCTCCAGACTGCGGTGGGTGAACACGAAGGTGGGGATCTCCGGCAGCCACTCACGGTCGTGCTGAAGCACCCACATATACGTGGACGAGCCCATGACCTGGGCCCCCACATCGACGAGGAACGCCGCGATGCTGTCCGGCCCGTTCTCGTCGATATCGTGTTTGAACAGCCAGTCCAGGGAGTGCTCATCGTCGGCCAGAAACCCATCGAGGGTCGAGGCTGTGAAGTAGCGGTAGCGGGTCATGGAAGCCCTCCTGAGGCGCGGCGGTTCCGCGTGATCGGATCCGGATCGAGGTGCGCGATGTCCCGGTTACTGCATGGTAAACCGGCATCCCACCGAGCCCCGGCACACACCATTCTCTTGTGCGGCGAATCGCAGGGGGCGACGGTGCTGTCATGAGCATCGAACGAATCGTTCCCGATCTGACGGTCACAGACCTCGGACGGGCGGTCAATGAACACGTCACGGTACTAGGGCTCGAAGTCGTCATGGACCACGGGTGGATCGTCACGCTGGCTGACTCTGCAGGCCATCAGCTGAGCCTGATCACCGCCGATGACACAGCTCCCGAGAACCCCGACGTCTCCGTCTTCGTGGATGACGTCCAGACCGCGTACGACCGCACCGTGGCGGCAGGTCTCGAGATCGTGCACCCTCTCACGACAGAAGAATGGGGCGTCGCCCGGTTCTTCTACCGCGACGCGTCAGGCAATGTGATCAACGTCGGCACGCATGCTCGGTGACCGCCCGACTCACACGTTGAACCGGAACTCCACCACGTCTCCGTCGACCATCACGTAGTCCTTGCCCTCCATACGGACCTTGCCGGCGGCCTTCGCAGCAGCCATGGAACCGTGCTCGTCGAGGTCGGAAAACGACACGATCTCGGCCTTGATGAAGCCCTTCTCGAAGTCGGTGTGGATCACGCCGGCCGCCTTGGGCGCGGTGTCGCCCTTGCGGATGGTCCAGGCGCGCGACTCCTTGGGGCCGGCGGTGAGGTAGGTCTGCAACCCGAGGGTGTGGAACCCGGCGCGGGCGAGTGCCGCGAGGCCGGGCTCGGTCTGGCCGATCGACTCGAGGAGCTCCATGGCGTCGTCCTCGTCGAGCTCGAGCAGCTCGGCCTCGACCTTGGCGTCGAGGAACACGGCGTCGGCCGGCGCCACGGCGGCGGTCAGCTCGGCCTTGCGCTCGTCGCTGGTCAGCACCGCCTCGTCGGCGTTGAACACATACAGGAACGGCTTCGCCGTCATGAGGTGCAGGTCGCGCAGCAGTCCGCGGTCGATCTCGTCCTGCGCCTTGAACAGGGTCCGGCCTTCCCCTAGCACGGCCTGAGCTTTGCGGACCTCGTCCAGGACCGGCGCGAGTGACTTGTCCTTGCGGGAGTCCTTCTCCAGGCGCGGGATGGCCTTCTCGACCGTCTCGAGGTCCGCGAGGATCAGCTCGGTGGCGATCACCTCGATGTCGGACATCGGGTCGACCTTGCCGTCGACGTGGATGACGTCCGGGTCGTCGAACACCCGCACCACCTGGCAGATGGCGTCGGCCTCGCGAATGTTCGCGAGGAACTTGTTGCCCATTCCCTCACCGGTGCTCGCGCCCTTGACGATGCCGGCGATGTCCACGAAGGACACCACGGCCGGCAGGATCCGCTCCGAGCCGAAGATCTCGGCCAGGCGGTTCAGCCGCGGATCGGGCAGGTCCACGACGCCGACGTTGGGTTCGATCGTGGCGAACGGATAGTTCGCCGCGAGTACGTCGTTGTTCGTCAGGGCATTGAACAGGGTCGACTTCCCGACGTTGGGCAGTCCGACGATTCCGAGGGTGAGGCTCACGGGACCCGAGTCTACGTCCCACTCCCCTGCCGGCCCGCCTCGCCACCCACGCCGGTGTCCGGCAGCACACCGCCGCTCCCTCTGACATCATGAACCCCATGAGTGACGAGCCGGTACGTCCGCCCACGCAGGACTCCGACGACCAGCATGTCGACCGTTCAGTACTACTCGGGATCGGGGGCCGCTGGCTCACGGACTGGGCACTGCGCCTGGCCATCGTCCTGGTGGCCGGTTGGCTGCTGTCCCGGGTCGGCGGCGCCCTGTGGGTCGGCATTCTGCCGATCCTGCTGGCGCTCATCGTCGCCACCGTGCTGTGGCCGCCGACGGGCTGGATGACGAGACACCACGTCCCCAAGTCCCTCGCCGCGCTCATCTCGATCCTCGGATCGCTGGGCGTCGTCGCCGGAGTGATCGCCCTCATCGCGCCGTCGATCGTCGAGCAGAGCGTCCAGCTGGCCGACCAGACGTCGGAGGCGATCGGCACGGTGCAGGACTGGCTGCGCGGGCCCCCGCTCAACATCCGGGACGAGCAGCTCGACGGGGTTCTCAACCAGCTCAGCACCACCCTTCAGGACCGCGGTGACCAGATCGCCAACGGCGTGTTCACCGGTGTGAGCGCCGTCGGCTCGCTCGTCGTCACCGTCGTCATGGTCCTGGTCCTCACGTTCTTCTTCATCAAGGATGGGCCGCGGTTCCTGCCGATGGTGCGCCGGGTCGCGGGCCGCAACGCGGGCCGTCACCTCACCGAGGTGCTCACCCGCAGCTGGAACACCCTGGGCGGGTACATCCGTACCCAGGCGATCGTCTCGTTCGTCGACGCGGCGCTCATCGGACTCGCGCTGGTGATCCTCGGCGTGCCGCTGGCGTGGGCGCTGGCGGTCATCACGTTCATCGCCGGCTTCATCCCCATCGTGGGTGCGTTCACGGCCGGCGCGCTCGCGGTGCTCATCGCGCTGGTGGCCAACGGTTTGACCACGGCGATCATCGTGCTCGTCGTGATCATCGCGGTGCAGCAGCTGGAGGG
Source organism: Dietzia sp. NPDC055340 (assembly GCF_053645335.1). Classification (NCBI taxonomy): domain Bacteria; kingdom Bacillati; phylum Actinomycetota; class Actinomycetes; order Mycobacteriales; family Dietziaceae; genus Dietzia; species Dietzia sp. NPDC055340. The sequence continues at coordinate 112,468 of NZ_JBSHML010000005.1, forward strand.
CAACGTGCTCCAGCCGATCCTGCAGTCCCGCGCCATGAACCTGCACCCGGTCGTGGTCCTGCTGGGCGTCGCGGCGGGTGGCACCCTGTTCGGCATCATCGGCGCGTTCCTCGCCGTGCCCGTGCTGGCGGTGGTCGCGGTGATCCTGAGGTACCTCGGCGAGCAGATCGACCTGCGCACGGGCGACGTCACGGCATCGGATCTGGCCTCCGCGACGGATGAGGGCCGACTCACGGCGTGGCTCGGCGAGATGTCCAGCTCGCGGTTCGCTCCGCTGCGCAAGAGCAGCAGCGCGATCATGGCCGGGATGATCGACGAGAAGCCCCACATCGCCGCGACGGGAACCGCGGGCGGGCGCGTCGCCACGGGCACCGGCGAGAGTGTCGGGGACGACGACGACAACGCCGCCACCGCTCCCGGCGGCGACGATCTGGTGCCGACACAGGGTGAGCTTCCCGAGCCCGGCCCGGTCGATCCGGACGCCGTGACCGGTAACCGCCCGTCGCCCGCGGAGCAGAAGCCGAACCCGCTGCGCCGCTTCGGTCGATTCCTCGCTCGCAGGCTCGAGGGTTAGAGTCTTGTCCCGTGAGTAGACGCAGGAGTGGACGGGTGCCGGCGGACGAGAGGTCCGTCGTGTCCTCGATGCGTGGACTGCCCGCATGGACTGCGGTCCTGCTGACGGTGGCCATCTCGCTGACCGGGGTGGCGATCGATTCGCTCTCCGGTGAGCTCGGTGCGGCGTTCACCGTCTTGTTCTTCGTCGGCTGCGTCCTCGCGGTGTTGATGGTCTCGCGCCGTTCGCTGTTCGTCGCCGGCGTGCAGCCGCCGATCGTGATGGCGATCCTGGTGCCGCTCGTCTACGTGATCGCCGGCGTGGGCGGGGGCTCGGGGCTGTTCTCCCGCACCCAGATCATCTCGATCGGTCTGCCCCTGGCCACCCGGTTTCCCCTGATGATCACCACCACCGTCGTGGTGATCGCGCTCGCGCTGATCCGCGCCTACGTCCTGGAGCCACGGAACTCGCGGCCCGTCGCGCGTCCCCAGCGGAGCGCCCCGGCACACGCCCGCCGCTGAGGCCGGGCGCGCCCGGGGCGCGTCGTGTCGGAGAGGCCGATCAACTCCCGCGGGAAAAATCCGATCAGGCCTTGTTCTTCTCGGTGATCCGGAGCTCGCGCGGCAGCGCGAACGTGATCGTCTCCTGCGCGGTACGTACGGTGTCGACGTCGTTGTAGCCGTGCTCGGCGAGCAGGTCCACCACACCGCGCACGAGGATCTCGGGCACCGAGGCGCCTGAGGTGACACCCACGGTGGTCACTCCCTCGAGCCACGACAGGTCGATCTCCTTGGCGTAGTCCACCAGGTGTGCGTCGCGCGCGCCGGCCTGGAGGGCCACCTCGACGAGGCGCACCGAGTTGGAGGAGTTGGTCGACCCCACCACGATCACCAGGTCACAGTCGGGGGCCATCGCCTTGACCGCGCTCTGCCGGTTCTGCGTGGCATAACAGATGTCGTCCGAGGGTGGATCGATGAGCGTGGGGTACTTCGCCTTGAGGCGACGCACCGTCTCCATGGTCTCGTCCACGCTCAGCGTGGTCTGGGAGAGCCAGATGAGCTTCTCCGTGTCGACCGGCACGTCCAGGGCGTCCACGGAATCGGGTCCGTCGACCAGGGTCACCACGTCGGGTGCCTCACCCGCGGTGCCCTCGACCTCCTCGTGCCCCTCGTGGCCCACGAGGAGGATCTGGTAGCCCTCGCGGGCGAAGCGCTTGACCTCGGTGTGCACCTTGGTCACCAGCGGGCAGGTCGCATCGAATGTGCGGAGCTCGAGACTCTTGGCACTATCGCGGACGGCGGGGGAAACGCCGTGTGCGGAGAACACGAGGTTGGCTCCGCGGGGGACCTCATCGGTCTCGTCGACGAAGATCACGCCACGGTCGGTGAACTGCTCCACCACGTACTTGTTGTGGACGATCTCCTTGCGCATGTACAGCGGGGCACCGTGCTTCTCCAGTGCCTTCTCCACGGTCTCGACGGCCCGGTCGACACCGGCACAGTAGCCACGCGGTTCCGCGAGAAGCACTCGCTTGGTTGCCGGTTCGGCGATCATGTCGGTCTGCTCGGTCATGACCCCAGGGTACGGTTCATACTGGATTTCGACCATTACGTCTCCGGGCCTCCCCCGGCAGGAAGGTTCGCATGCTCCGCCCCCTGTTCCTCACCCGTGCCACGATCGGCCTCGCCGCCACCGCGGTGGAGGGTGTCGTGGCGCTGCCAGGTCGTGCGGCGGACGCGGTGTCCACGATTCCCGGCGTCCCGGTCAAGCTCGCCGGCTCCCTCGTCCAGTCGTACCTCCACGCAGGTCAGCGGCTCACCGATCTCGCGGTCAAGGGTGACCGGGTGATCGCGGCAGTGTTTCCCGCGCGCACCGACCAGCCCGAGTGGGCGACGTTCGACGAGGACCTCGTGACCGACGATCCGATGACCGGCGAGGCGGATGCGGGTGGCGCCGACGTCCCGTCCGGCCGCGTCTCCCCCCGGCACCCGTGAGCGGCTCGGCACCCGGGGCCAAGAGCAGCCCGGAACAGCCGTGGCCGGTGCGGGTCGTCTCCGACCAGATCGCCGCGTGGATCCACCGGCTGGGCGCGGTCTGGGTCGAGGGCCAGATCACCCAGTTGAGTCTGCGCCCGGGCACACGCACCGCGTTCCTGACGCTCCGGGACCCGTCGGTCGACAACTCGTTGACCCTCACCTGCCCGCCTCGCCTCATCTCCGAGGCGCCGGTGCCGGTCACCGAGGGCAGCCGGGTCGTGATCCGCGGCACCCCGCGCTTCTACACTGGTCGCGGCTCATTCTCGTTGCAGGTCTCGGAGATCCGTCCGGTCGGCGTGGGCGAGCTGCTCGCCCGGATCGAGCGGCTCAAGCAGGCCCTGTCCGCCGAGGGGCTGTTCGATCCGCGTCTGAAGCGCCCGCTGCCGTTCCTGCCCGCCTGCGTGGGTCTGATCACCGGACGCGCGAGTGCCGCCGAGCGCGATGTCGTGGAGGTGGCCCGGGGTCGCTGGCCCGACGTCCGGTTCGCGGTCCGCAACACCGCCGTCCAGGGCGTCTCGGCGGTGCCCCAGATCCTCGATGCGCTGGCGGAGCTCGATGCCGACCCCGTCGTCGACGTCATCATCCTCGCGCGCGGCGGCGGCTCCGTCGAGGACCTCCTGCCGTTCTCCGACGAGGCGCTGATCCGTGCCATCTCCACGTGCCGCACGCCGGTGGTCAGCGCGATCGGCCACGAGCCGGACTCCCCCCTGTCCGATCTGGTGGCCGACCTGCGCGCCGCCACGCCCACCGACGCGGCCAAGCGGGTCGTTCCCGACGTGGTCGAGGAGCGGCGCCGCATCGCCGAGGCGCGCGCCCGTACCGCGCGGGCCCTGCGCGCCTGGGTGGACCGCGAGCAGCACCAGCTCACCGCGGTGCGTTCCCGCCCCTGCATGGCCAACCCGCACGGACTCGTGGACTCGCGAGCCGAGATCGTGGCCGAGGCACTACGCGCCGCCCGCCGCGACATCACCCGCATCATCGACTCGGAGTCCACGTCGCTGGGCCACCTGTCAGCGCGACTGACCACCCTGGGCCCGGCGGCCACGCTCGCCCGGGGCTACGCGGTAGTGCAGTCCGTGGCGGGCCCGAACGACGGCCGAGTGGTCTCGTCCATCGCCGACGCCCCGCCCGGCTCGCAGCTGCGCATCCGGGTCTCCGACGGCGCACTCTCCGCCGCGGTGCTCGGCGCCACCCCGGCCGCCGGCCGTCCCACCCGGGCACCGGATCCCGACCCCACCTCGCCCACCTCCCCCACCTCCGAGGAGCAGTCCTGATGTCCGACGAACAGATCCCCGTCTCCGAACTCGGATACGAGAAGGCCCGCGACGAACTGATCGAGGTGGTGCGGATCCTCGAGGCCGGCGGACAGGACCTCGACTCGTCGCTGGCGCTGTGGGAGCGGGGCGAGGAGCTCGCCGCGCGGTGCACCGAGCACCTGGACGGCGCGCGCAAGCGCATCGACGCGGTTCTGGGCGAGGACGACGGAGCCGACGCCGACCGCGGCTGAAGCTGGCGGCCCCGACCGGGTGCCGCTAGCCGGTAGGCAGCGGCTCGGAGTCCTGCACCGCGGTGGCCATGGTCTCGAAATCGGAGTTCGGCGCGGAGCCGGTCACGGCGACCCGCGTGTCTCCGGTGTCGAGCACCCAGACAGGACGCACGTCGTCCCCGTTGTAGACGGACCACTCGCGGCCCGAGATCGGCACCATGGTGCGGCTCGGACGCGGCTCGCCGTCGACCATCCGGACCACGTCCTCCGGCGCGTCGGTCTGGACGAGCTCGATGTAGCTGCGCTCCCCCGTCACCCAGCCGACGTGGCTGGAGGTGAATCCGCCCAGCGACTGGACGCGACCGGAGTTCGACGTCCATCCCTCGGGGACCTCGGGCGAACGGATCGGGAAGTCGAGGGTGCGGGCGTCCTCGGCGAGCGACGCCGCGGCGTCGAACTCGCGGATCGGGCCCTGCTCCGGCCCGGACGGCGAGAAGGCGCATTGTCCGGCGACGCCGGCGAAGACGCCGACGATCACCATGAGCACCACCACCGACCAGAACATGTCGCGGTTGCCCTGCAGGATTCTCGGTTTCGCCTCGGCCACGACCGCCAGTATCCCACCTCGCCGCCGCGCGACCGACGGTCGGTCTACGGCACTGCCCCCGACGTGGAACAATGAGTGTCGACCACCACAGCCGAGCCGCGCCCGTCATCGCCCGCGCGCGGAGCCAATCCGAGGAGCCCGACGATACATGTCTGACGCCAAGCGCCCTGATCGAAATCTCGCCATGGAGTTGGTCCGCGTGACCGAGGCCGCCGCGCTGGCGGCCGGCCGCTGGGTCGGGCGGGGTGACAAGAACGGTGGCGACGGCGCCGCGGTCGACGCGATGCGCGAGCTCATCTCGACGGTCGAGATGGACGGCGTCGTGGTGATCGGCGAGGGCGAGAAGGACGAGGCGCCCATGCTCTACAACGGCGAGCGGGTCGGCACCGGCTCCGGGCCCGCCGTCGACGTGGCCGTGGACCCGATCGACGGCACGCGCCTCATGGCCGAGGGGCGCCCCAACTCGATCGCCGTGATCGCGGTGGCCGAGCGCGGCGCGATGTTCGATCCGTCGGCGGTGTTCTACATGCGCAAGATCGCCGTGGGCCCCGAGGCCGTCGGCAAGATCGACCTGGCCGAGTCCACGGAGTGGAACATCCGCTCGGTCGCCGAGGCCAAGAACATCGATGTGGGCGACCTGACGGTCTGCGTCCTGGACCGCCCCCGCCACGCGGAGCTGATCGCCGAGATCCGCGCCGCCGGCGCCAAGGTCCGTCTGATCATGGATGGTGACGTCGCGGGTGCGGTCGCCACCGCCACCGACGGCAGCTCGGTCGACATGCTCATGGGCGTCGGCGGTACCCCGGAGGGCATCATCGTGGCCTGCGCCATGAAGTGCATGGGCGGCGAGATCCAGGGCCAGCTGTGGCCCCAGGACGACGCCGAGCGTCAGAAGGCCGTCGACGCCGGTCTGGATGTCGACGCCATCCTCACCACCGACGACCTGGTCAAGGGCGACAACTGCTTCTTCGCCGCCACCGGCATCACCAACGGCGACATGGTGCGCGGCGTCAGCTACCGCGCCAACGGCGCCATCACCCGCTCTCTCGTCATGCGCTCTAAGTCGGGCACGGTCCGCCACGTCGAGGGTCGCCACAAGATGGAGAAGCTTCGCGAGTTCTCGGCGGTCGACTACGGCCAGGACGCCTGACACCACCGGCTGACGGTTCCGTCCATAAGAGCGTTCCGCACACGTCGTCCAAGAAGGCGTGTGCGGAAAGCTCTTTTCGTGGCGGGCGCGCGCAAGAGCGCGCCGCTCCCCTGCGGAGAGCGCCGGGCGCGCCTACTCTGGCGAACATGGCCGATCAGAGTGGATTCCGAATCGAACACGACACGATGGGCGAGGTGCGGGTGCCCGTCGACGCCTTGTGGCGGGCGCAGACCCAGCGCGCCGTGGAGAACTTCCCCGTCTCGGGCCGGGGCCTGGAGCGCGCCCAGATCCGCGCGCTCGGTCTGCTCAAGTCCGCGTGCGCGGCCGTCAACGGCCAACTCGGTCTGCTCGACCGGGCAAAAGTCGATGCGATCGTGGCGGCCGCCGACCGGATCGCCGAGGGCGAGGTGGACGAGCACTTCCCGGTGGACGTGTTCCAGACCGGCTCGGGAACCAGTTCCAACATGAACACCAACGAGGTCATCGCCTCACTGTGCGCCGACGCGGGCGTGACGGTCCATCCGAACGACGACGTGAACATGTCGCAGTCGTCGAACGACACGTTCCCCACGGCAACCCATGTCGCGGCGACCGAGGTCGTGATCGGCGATCTCATCCCGGCGCTGACCGTGCTGGCCGAGTCCTTCGAGGCCAGGTCGGAGCAGTGGCGCGAGGTCGTCAAGGCCGGCCGCACCCATCTCATGGACGCGGTCCCGGTGACGCTGGGCCAGGAGTTCGGCGGGTACGCCCGTCAGATCCGGGCCGGGATCGAACGGGTCTGCGCGACACTGCCCCGCGTGGGCGAGTTACCGATCGGCGGCACCGCGGCCGGCACCGGACTCAACGCCCCTGACGGCTTCGGTTCGGCGGTCGTCGAGGAGCTGCGCTCCCTCACCGGGCTGGAGGAGCTGCGGTTGGCCGTGGACCCCTTCGAGGCGCAGTCCGCCCGCGACGGGCTGGTCGAGCTGTCGGGCGCACTCCGCACCGTCGCGGTGTCGCTGACCAAGATCGCGAACGACATCCGATGGATGGGCTCCGGCCCCATGACCGGCCTGTCCGAGGTGCATCTCCCCGACCTGCAGCCCGGATCCTCCATCATGCCAGGCAAGGTCAACCCTGTCCTGTGTGAGACGGTCGCGCAGGTCGCCGCACAGGTGGTGGGCAACGACGCCGCGGTCGCCTGGGCCGGTGCCAGCGGAGCGTTCGAGCTCAACACCGCCATCCCGCTGATGGCCCGCAATGTTCTCGAGTCGGTGCGGATCCTATCGACCTCGTCCGAGTTGTTCGCGCAGCGGTGCATCGACGGGATCGAGCCGGATGCCGACCGGATGCGCCGGCTGGCCGAATCCTCCCCGTCGATCGTCACCCCGCTCAACTCAGCGATCGGCTACGAGGAGGCCGCGCGTGTGGCCAAGCACGCCCTCGCCGAGGGGATGACGATCCGCGAGGCCGTCATCGCGCTCGGTTTCGTGCCGGATCCGTTGAGCGAGGAGGAGCTCGACCGTCGGCTCGACGTGCTGGGGATGACCGGGCTCGACCGCGAGCGCTGAGACGACGACCTCCGGGTGTCAGCCCCCTGCCCGGCCCTCTCTCCCGGCCGGGTGGGGTGCTGACGCGTGGGTCAGGCCGCGCGGATGCGCCGCAGCTCCCCCGGGGTGCCGTCGGGATGGAACTCCTCGAGCATCGTGGTGACGAGCTCGGCTATCGCCGACCGCTCCGACCGGCTCAGCGTGACGTGGGCGAACAGCGGGTGCCCCTTGAGCTTCTCGACCACCGCCTGGATCCCGTCATGCCTGCCGACGCGCAGGTTGTCGCGCTGGGCGACGTCGTGGGTGAGAACGACCCGGGACCCGCTACCGAGGCGGGACAGCACGGTGAGCAGGACGTTGCGCTCGAGTGACTGCGCCTCGTCGACGATCACGAACGAATCGTGCAGACTCCGCCCGCGGATATGGGTCAGGGGAAGCACCTCGAGGATGTCGCGGTCCATGACCTCGTCGATGACGTTCTCGCTGACCAGGCCCTCGAGCGTGTCGAACACGGCCTGCGACCAGGGTGACATCTTCTCCGACTCGCTGCCGGGCAGGTAGCCGAGTTCCTGACCGCCGACCGCGTAGAGGGGCCGGAACACGACGATCTTGCGGTGCCGGCGCCGCTCGAGAACCGACTCCAGTCCGGCACACAGGGCGAGTGCCGACTTGCCCGTGCCCGCGCGACCACCGAGGGACACGATCCCGATCGACTCGTCCAACAGGCAGTCGATCGCGATGCGCTGCTCTGCGGAGCGCCCGCGCAGGCCGAATACCTCGACGTCGCCGCGGACGAGCCGGAGCCCACCGTCGTCGGTCACCCGCGCCAGTGCCGACGAGGATTCGGTCTGCACGCGTACGCCGCAGTGCACGGGCGTGGCGGCGTCGAGTCCGGCGGCGCGGGCCGCCAGGGGGCTCACCCGTCCGTCGGCGAACAATCCGTCGACGAGCTCCTGGGCGGTGGGCAGATCGTCGACGCCGCGGTACCCGGTGAGCACGACGTCCTGGGCGTGGTACTCATCCGCCGGCAGCCCCACGGACCCGGCCTTGACGCGCAGCGGGATGTCCTTGGACACCAGGACGGTCTCGGCGCCCTCGGCCCGCAGGTTGAGCGCGCACGCCAGGATGCGGGAGTCGTTCCCGGTGTTGCGGAAGCCCGAGGGCAGGACGGACTGGTCGGTGTGGTTGAGCTCGACGCGCAGGGTGCCGCCGACATCGGTGACGATGAGGTCGCCGTCGAGTCGGCCGTTGCGCAGCCGCAGGTCCTCCAGCAGACGTAGCGCCTCGCGGGCGTAGTAGCCCAGCTCGGGGTGGTGACGCTTGGCCTCGAGTTCCCCGATCACCGCGATGGGCAGCACCACGTGGTGCTCGGCGAAGCGGGTGACGGCCCACGGATCGGACAGCAGAACCGAGGTGTCGAGGACGTAGGTACGTACGGTGTCGGTCACGGCGCGCTCCTGACCCGCGGCACCCGCAGGCGGTTCGGGATGGACCGGTCGGGCCAGGTCACCGGGTGGTGACGGGGCCGGGTGCCGGCCCCCTCCCGATCGCGTTCGTCGATCATCGGCTGGGACCTCCCGACGGTCGGCTTCCCCACCGACCGTTGGGCCTGACGCTACGCCGGAATCACATCCCTGTAGTTAAGTTGAGGTGAACTCCGCACTCCTGCCAGTCCGCTGTCGTCACTCGACCATCAGGCGGACGGTCTCGGCGACGAGCGCGGGGCGGTCCGCGCCGTCGATCTCGACGGTGACGAGGCTGTTGAGCTGGACGCCGGAGGTCTTGCGCTGCAACGAGGTGAGTTCGATGCCGGCCCGGATCCGGGACCCGACGGGCACGGCAGCAGGAAAGCGGACCTTGTCGAGCCCGTAATTGATCATCATCCCGAAGCCCCGGATCTCCATGACCTCGGCGCCGAGCAGCGGCACCAACGACAGGGTGAGATAGCCGTGCGCGATGGTCGCGCCGTAGGGGCCCTCGGCCGCGCGGACCGGGTCGACGTGGATCCACTGGTGATCACCGGTGGCATCGGCGAAGGCGTCCACCCGCTCCTGCGTGATCTCCATCCAGGAGCTGTAGCCGACGTGCTCCCCTATCGCGGCCTCGATTCCCGCGATCCCCTCGAACACCCGGGGTGCTGTGGTCATTCCAGTCCTCCTCGTGCGACGAGTTGTGCCGCGATGACGTTGCGTTGGATCTCGTTGGTGCCCTCGCCGACGATCATCAGCGGGGCGTCGCGGAAGTAGCGTTCGACGTCGAACTCGGTGGAGTAGCCGTAGCCGCCGTGGATACGGACCGCGTCCAGCGCGATCTCCATCCCCACCTCGGAGGCGAACAGTTTGGCCATGCCCGCCTCCATGTCGCAGCGCTGGCCCGCATCGAACTTCCTCGCGGCCGACAGGGTCAGCTGCCGGGCGGCGGTGAGCTTGGTGGCCATATCTGCCAGGTGGTGTCCCACGGCCTGGTGTTTCCAGATGGGCTGGCCGAACGACTCGCGCTCCTGCGCGTAGTCCAGTGAGTCCTCGAGCGCGGCCGCCGCCACGCCGAGGGCCCGGCTCGCCACCTGGATCCGTCCGGTCTCCAGCCCCGTCATCATCTGCCCGACGCCCCTGCCCCGCTCTCCGCCGAGGATCCGGGTGGCCGGGGTACGGTAGCCGTCGAACGAGAGCTCGCAGGTCTCCACACCCTTGTAGCCGAGTTTGGGCAGATCGCGGGAGACGGTCAACCCGGGCCCGTGCTCGACCAGCACGATCGACATCCCGCGGTGCCGGGGAGTCGCCTCCGGGTCGGTCTTGCACAGCAGCGCGATGAGCCCGGACCGGCGGGCATTGGTGATGAACATCTTGGCCCCGGTGATCACAAGGTCGTCGCCGTCCCGCCGGGCGACGGTGGTCATGGCCTGCAGATCGGAACCCCCGGCGGGCTCGGTGAGCGCCATCGTCGCGCGCATCTCGCCGGTCGCCAACAGAGGTAGATAGGTTCTCTTCTGCTCCTCGGTCCCGAACCGGGTCAGCAGTGTCGCGACGACCGTGTGTCCACCCAGCGCGCCCGCCAGGGTCATCCAACCGCGCGCGAGTTCCTCGGTCACCTTCACGTAGCACGGCATGGACACCGGGGTACCGTCGTACTCCTCGGAGACGGCCAGACCATAGATGCCGATCTGCTTCATCTGCTCGATCCAGCGCTCCGGGTACCGATCCGCCTGCTCCATCCCGCGGACGGACGGCTTGACCTCCCGGTCGATGAAGTCGCGGACGGTGGCGATCAGATAGGTCTCTTCGTCGCTCAGCTCCGACACGCGCGCCCCGCTCCACTCGTCTGGCCTCTGCCCGTCCGGGACCAATGTACGACATAATCATTCGCATGGTTACAGCCCGAGACGATGAACCGGGAAGGAGTCCCGTCCGCTTCGGCGGCCCGTTCTTCGACGACCTGCGGAAGGGGCAGATGTTCCACAGTCCGTCGCTGACCCTCACCGACGGACTCGCCGCCGCCCACCAGGCTGTTCTGGGCGACCGCCTCCGGCTCCCCCTCGATCGCGTGCTGGCCACCGCGGTCACCGGTGGACCGCTCGCCCACCCGGGCCTGGTCACCGATGTCGCGATCGGTCAGTCCACCGTCGTCACGCACCGGGTCAGAGCCAACCTGTTCTACCGCGGGCTACGCTTCCACCGCTTCGCCCGCATCGGCGACACCCTGACGACCCGCACCGAGGTGGTGGGACTGAAGCCCAACCGCAACAGGGACGATCGCCCGCCCACCGGATTGGCGGTCCTGCGTATGACGACGACCGACCAGCACGAGCAGACGGTCCTGGATTTCCACCGCTGCGCGATGCTGCCCCGACGGTCCGGCACGGGCGAGGGAGATCCTGGCACAGCCGACCAGCCCGACGACCCGGCCTCGTTCGGCCACGAGCCCCGCTCCACCTGGTCGGTCCCGGACGACTGGGATCTCACCGCGTATCCCGCTCTCGTCCCGGGTACGGACGAAGGAGCCCCGACCGCCGGCACGGTCCTGCGATCGGGCGCCGATGTGGTCTCGAGCGCGCCGGAACTCGCCCGTCTCACACTCAATCTGGCCGAGGTACACCACGATCACCGCGCGGCCGGCGGGCGCAGACTGGTCTACGGAGGGCACACCATAGGACTGGCCCTGGCCCAGGCGACACGCATGCTGCCGTCGATGCTCACCGTCCTGGGCTGGCAGTCGTGCGACCACACCGGACCGGTCTACGAGGGGGACACGGTGTCCAGCGATGTGATCATCGGCGAGAGCACGCGGTTGGACGGGGGCGGCGCCGCACTCGAACTGCGATCGCTCGTGCGCGCCCACCGAAGCGACGGGGATGTCGACGTCCTGGATTGGGCGTACACCGTCCTGATGCCCTCATGACCTCCTCCCCCGGTACGCCCCGGAGAGCCGGCGGCGTCACGCGCCCGCAGAAGACGGCTCTGCTGGTGGCCAAGCAGATCATCGAGGACATCGCCCGGCGCGGCAACACCGTCGGCGACCGCCTGCCGCCGGAGCACCTCATGCTCGAGGAGTACGGCGTCGGCCGCGGAACGCTACGCGAATCGTTGCGTTACCTGGAACTCCAGGGCGCGATCACCCTCAAGCCCGGGCCCGGTGGCGGCCCGATCGTCCAGCAACCCGACGCCGGGACCCTCGCCGCCTCCCTGAGCCTGCTCCTGCAGTTCGAGAACGCGCCGTTCGCCACGATCATGGAGGCGCGCTCGGTCATGGAACCCTCCATCGCGCGACTCGCGGCGCAGCGGATGAGCCCCGAGGCCCTCGAGGAACTCGGCGCCAACGTCGACGCTCTTCGTGCCGGGAGCGCGGACACCGCCTCCTTCACCGCCGAGTCGGAGCGCTTCCACGCCCTCATCGCGTGGGGCTCGGGCAACACCTTGTTCGGGTACCTCTTCGACGCGATGGTCGGCATCCTCGCCGGGGCCACGATGGGGATCCGGTACCCGAGGCGGCAACGCGACCACACATGTGCGATCCACGAGGAGATCTACACCGCGATAGCCGCCCGCGACGCCGACGCCGCCTCCGAGCTCATGTCCAGACACATCACCGACCACACGGTCTACCTGGAGAAGCGGTACCGCTCGGCGCTCGAGCAGCCGATCCGCTGGGACCTGGGCGGCTGAGCCGCCAGCGGCGGCCTCAGATGTGTCGGCCGCCGGTGACCTCGAGGACCGTGCCGGTCATATAGCTGGACATGTCGCTGGCCAGGAACAGCACCACCCGGGCCACTTCCGCCGGCTCGGCGGCGCGGCCCATCGGGATCTCCTTCATCTTCTCGTCCCATATGTGTTCGGGCATCGCCAGCGTCATGGCGGTCCGGATGAGCCCGGGCTGCACGGCGTTGACCCGCACTCCGGCGAACGCGACCTCCTTGGCCGCGGCCTTGGTCAGCCCCACGATCCCCGCCTTGGCGGCGGAGTAGTTGGTCTGGCCGACCAGTCCGACCTTGCCGGAGATCGACGAGATGTTGACGATCGCGCCGGACCCGTGGGCTCGCATGCGGCCGGCGGCGGCGCGGGTGCCGTTCCAGGTCCCCTTGAGGTGGATCGCGATGATGTCGTCGAACTGCTCCTCGGTCATCTTGCGCATCGTCGCATCCCGGGTCACCCCGGCGTTGTTGACGAAGACCCCGAGGGGGCCGAACGCGTCCTCCGCGGCGTCGATCATCGCCTCGACTGCGACCCCGTCCCGAACATCACAACGGATGTAGCGGGCCACGCCGTCACCGCCGAGCTCGGCGACGGCCGCGGCGCCGGCGTCGTCGTCGATATCGCCGAGGACCACCCGCGCGCCCTCCTCGATGAAGGTGCGCGCGATCTCCAGCCCGATTCCACGGGCGCCGCCCGTGACCACCGCGGTTCTGCCCTCGAGAAGTCCCGTCATGTCCCCTCTTTCCCGTCGGGTCCCAGCTCCGCCAGGACCGCCTCTGTGTGTTCCCCGAGCGCCGGAACCGCGCCCATCGGCAGCTCTACGTCCGCAAACGTCCGAGGGTGTACGGCCCGGCGCCGCCGTAGCCGGAGATGGTGACGACGACGAGACCGTCCCTGCGCGCACGGAGTACGTCCGCCCAGTGGCAGGCCGCTCATCCGGGTCCCGCCGCTCTGACCGCGGCGCGCACCAGACCGCCTCCGATGATGAGCTTCTGGATCTCGCTCGTGCCCTCGTAGAGGCGCAGCAACCGGATGTCGCGGTAGATCCGTTCGACGGTCACGCCGCGCATGTAGCCGGTCCCGCCGTGGACCTGGACACCGAGATCGGCGACCGTGCCGGCCATCTCGGTGCAGTACAGCTTCGCCACGGACGGCGCGATCCGGCGATCCTCCCCGGTCACCCATTTGTCGGCTGCGTCGCGGACCAGCGCCCGTCCGGCCATGACGCCTGTCTGCATCTCCGCGAGCATCGCCTGGACCAGCTGGAATTCGCCGATCGGCCGGCCGCCCTGGGTGGTCGCGGCGGCGTAGGCGACGGATTCGTCCAGAACGCGCTGCGCGGAGCCCACGGCCACGGCGGCGATATGAACCCGGCCGCGGGCGAGCGAGGTCATGGCCGCACGGTAGCCGGCATCCACGTCGCCACCGACCACCGCGGAGTCCGGCACCCGCACACCCCGGAACACGACCTCGGCGGTCCAGGCGCCCTCCTGGCCCATCTTGACGTCCTTCGGCCCCACCGAGACGCCCGGTGCTTCCGCGGGGACGAGGAACACGGCGATCCCCGTGCCCGCCGCGTCAGCGGGCCGCGTGCGGGCGAACACCACGAACAGCCCGGCCGAGGGGGCGTTGGTGATGAATCTCTTGGTCCCGTCGATCACCCAGTCGTCGCCGTCCCGGACCGCCCTGGTCGCCAACCCGGCGGGGTTGGACCCGGCGCCGTCCTCGGTCAGGGCGAAGGACGCGATCACCTCGCCGGAGGCGATCCGGCCGAGCCACTGTCGCTTCTGCTCGTCGGTGCCGAAGTCGACCAGCACCTGGCCGGCGATGCCGTTGTTGGTCCCGAACTGCGACCGGACGGCCAGGCTGGTGTAGCCGAACTCCATCGCCAGTTCCACGTCCTGCCGCAGGTCCAGCCCCAGCCCGCCCCACTGCTGCGGGATCGCGTAGCCGAACAGTCCCATGTCGGCCAGAGCGGCCCGGGTGGCCTCGTCGATCGCATCGGCGTCGGCGAACTCCTGCTCGCGGGGGACCAGTTCCGTCCGGATGAAGTCCCGCGTCGCCGCGAGGATGTCCGCGAAGTCCTCGGCCCCGACCTCCATCGTGCCCTCCGCCCGTTCGTCCTACTCGAGACCGATTCGCCCCGGCCCGAATGTACGCTAGCAACTATTATCATCGTTTGTGATCCGCCGACAGCTCCGCGGCAACTGAGTAGTGTCGCCACCATGAAGGCCGCCGTATGTGTCGAGACCGGATCGCCGCTGGTGATCGAGGACATCCCCATCCCCTCCCCCCGCGCGGGCGAGGTGCTGGTACACAACCATGCCTGCGGGGTCTGCCACACGGACCTGCACGTGATGAAGGGCGAGGTCGGCTTCCCACTGCCGGGCGTGTTGGGCCATGAGATCTCCGGCATCGTCGCCGAGGTCGGCGCCGGGGTGACCAACGTCGGGCCGGGTGACCGGGTGGTGGGCTCGTTCATCATGCCGTGCGGGACCTGCGAGAACTGCGCGCGCGGGATGGAGGACCTGTGCTCGACGTTCTTCGCGTACAACCGCCTGCGCGGCACGCTGTACGACGGCGAGACCCGCCTGCACCGCCCCTCCGGCGAGCCGCTGTCGATGTACTCGATGGGCGGGATGGCCGAGTACAGCGTCACCCCCGCCACGAGCGTGTTCCGCCTGCCGGACGAGCTCGACCTCACCGACACCGCGATTCTGGGGTGCTCGCTGTTCACCGCCTATGGTGCGGTTCGCAACGTGGGTGAGGTGCGGACCGGTGAGTCGGTGGCGGTGATCGCCGTGGGAGGGGTCGGACAGAACATCGTGCAATTGTCGGCCGCCAGTGGCGCCGAGGCGGTCGTCGCCATCGATGTCGACGACGACAAGCTGGCTCTCGCCCGTCGAATGGGCGCAACACACACCGTTAATTCGTCCCACACCGATGCCGCCGAGGCGGTCGCGGAGATCACCGGCGGCCGCGGGGTCGACGTGGCGTTCGAGGCCCTGGGCTCGGCGAGCACCACCACTCTGGCCGTGGACATCACCCGGGAGGGCGGCCGCGCCGTCGTCGTCGGCATCCCTCCGGCGGGAACCACCCTCGACGTGGACCTCGCCCGCATCGTCCGGCGCAAGATCCAGATCAAGGGCTCCTACGGGGCCCGCGCCCGGCGCGATGTACCCGACCTCATCCGCATGCTCGCGGCGGGCAAGCTCGACCTGAGCGGCGTCATCTCACGGCGCGTGGGCCTCGATGAGGCGCCCGACACCTACGAGGCGCTGGACCGCGGCGAGATCCTCGGCCGCGCGGTGGTCCTCACCGGCGGTGTCGGGTAGCCGTACCCGCCTGACGCCCGCGTCCTTGACCCCGGCGCTCCTGACTCGCACCGTCGATCCATCGCGTCCTCACCGCATCCCTACCGCATTTTTTCCGCATCCCTACTGGCATCTCCACCGCATTCCCGCGGCCTGCCCACGGCACAAGCTCATCCGGCAGAGGGTTTGGCACAAAGTCACTCGAGCTATGTGAGCCGAATCCACTTCTCGATGAGGGGCGGCACCGAACGCCGGCGTCTGACGCCGCGACCCCGGCCGCCGTTGACGGGCGACCGGGGTCGAAATGTGATGCTGCCGGCTCGTGCAGCGAGGCTCAGAGCAGCTCGATGATGGTGGCGTTGGCCTGGCCGCCGCCCTCACACATCGTCTGCAGGCCGTACTTGATGCCCTGGTTACGCATATGCGCGATCATGTCGGACATCAGGCGGCCGCCCGAGCCACCGAGCGGGTGACCGAGCGCGATCGCGCCGCCGTTGGGGTTGAGCTTGGCCGGGTCGGCGCCGGTCTCGACGAGCCACGCCATGGGCACGGACGCGAACGCCTCGTTGACCTCGAACACCCCGATGTCGTCAATCGACAGACCCGACTTCTGCAGGGCCTTGGCGGTCGCCGGGATCGGGGCGGTCAGCATGATGACCGGGTCGTCGCCGGCCAGCGTCGCGGTGTGCACCCGCGCGATGGGCGTGCACCCGTACTTGGCGGCGGCCTCCTCGCTCATCACCAGCACGGCCGAGGCGCCGTCCGAGATCTGCGAGGCGTTGCCCGCGTGGATGACACCGTCCTCCTTGAACGGGGTCTTGAGCCCGGCCAGGCCCTCCACGGTGCTGCCGCGGCGGATGCCCTGGTCGGTGTCGAACATCCCGTCGGGGGTCTGAACCGGGATGATGTGACCGGCGAAGAAGCCGGCATCCTGCGCGGCGGCGGCCTTCTCGTGCGAGGCCACCGCGAACTCGTCGAGCAGGGTGCGCGAGAAGCCCCAGCGCTCGGCGATCATCTCGGCACCGACGCCCTGGTTGGGGGCTATGCCGTTGTAGCGGGTCATGAACTTCTCGCCGTACGGGAACGACTCGGCCGAGACGTGCGACCCCATCGGGACGCGGGTCATCGACTCGACGCCACCGGCGACAACGACGTCCTGGTAACCCGACTCGATCACCGCGACGGCGAAGCTCACTGCCTGCTGCGACGAGCCGCACTGGCGGTCGATCGTCACACCGTTGACCGTCTCCGGCCAGCCGGCCGACAGAGCAGCGGTCCGGGCGATGTCGCCGGCCTGCTCACCGGCCTGGGTGACACAACCCCAGATGACGTCCTCGACCGCGGCCGGGTCCAGGCCCGCGCGCTCGACGAGCCCGCTCAGCACCGTGCCCGACAGGTCGGCGGGATGAACGCCGGCCAGACCGCCCTTACGCTTACCAACCGCACTGCGCACGGCCTCCACAATCACTGCACCCATATGGTGTTCTCCTTGTCCGAAATGGCCCCGGCACGGGCCGCGGCCCCGTTAGTGGGACATCCTAGTAGTGGCCGTGTGTCGGCGGTGGGCTGTTCTCAGCCGATGTACGGCGGGGTCCTGCGCAGCTCACCGCGCGCGATGGTGCGGCGATGCACGGCGTCCGGGCCGTCGACGATCCGCAGCGCCCGCGCCCACGCATAGAAGTACGCGAGCGGCGTGTCGTCCGAGACCCCGGCGCCACCGAAGATCTCGATCGCCCGGTCGATCACCGCGCAGGCGACCTGCGGGGCGATCACCTTGATGGCGGAGATCTCGAAGCGCGCGTCCTTGGCACCCACGGTGTCGATCATCCAGGCGCAGTGCTGCACCTGAAGACGCGCCTGGTCGATCTCGATGCGCGAATTGGCGATGTGCTCCTGCACCACACCCTGATCGGACAGGTAGCCGCCGAACGCGTGACGCGACTTGGCACGATCCACCATCAGGGCCAGAGCCCGCTCGGCCATGCCGATCGCCCGCATCGCGTGGTGGATACGGCCCGGCCCGAGCCGCGCCTGGGCGATCGCGAACCCCGCGCCCTCCTCACCCAGTAGATTCTCGACCGGCACGCGGACGTCCTTGAACACCAGTTCGCAGTGGCCGTGCTGGTCCTGGTAGCCGAACAGCGGCAGGTTGCGCTCGATGGTCAGGCCCGGAGTGTCCCGCGGCACGAGCACCATCGACTGCTGGCGGTGGGTGTCCGCCTCCGGGTCGGTCTTGCCCATGACGATGAGGATCTCGCAGCGGGTGTCGGCCACGCCGGTGATCCACCACTTGCGGCCGTTGATCACGTACTCGTCGCCTTCGCGGCGGATGACGGTCTGCACGTTGGTGGCATCGGAGGAGGCCACGTCCGGCTCGGTCATGACGTACGCCGAGCGCATGGTGCCGGCCTTGAGCGGCTCCAGGTAGGCGGCCTTCTGCTCATCGGTGCCGAACAGGTGGAAGGTCTCCATGTTCCCGGTATCCGGGGCCTGCGAGTTGATGGCCTCGGGGGCGATGACCGGCGACCAGCCGGTGATCTCGGAGACGGCGGCGAACTCAAGATTGGAGATCCCCGACCACTCGGGCAGGAAGAGGTTCCACAGCCCGCGCCGGCGGGCCTCGGTCTTGAGGTCCTCCATGACAGGCGGGTAGGCGTTGTCACCATGCTCGCGCAGGTATTCCTTCCACACGGGCTCGGCCGGGAAGACATGCTCGCGCATGAACTCCCACATGTTCTCCTGCAGCTCGAGGCTGCGCTGGCTGTGTGCGAATTCCATTGGCACTACTCCTGTTTCAGGTGGCTGGTTCAATGCAGAGTCGGTTCAGTGCATAGTCATGCCGCCGTCCACCACGAGCGTGGTGCCCGTGACGAACGATGCGGCATCGGAGGCGAGGAAGAGCAGGGCGGCGTCCAGCTCGGGCTGGAGGCCGAGACGGCCGAAGATCGTGCTGCCTGTGATGTCGGCGAGCATCTGCTCGGGGATCTCGTCGGTCATCTCTGACGCGAAGTAGCCGGGTGCGAGCGAGTTGACCCGGATGCCGCGACGGCCGCCCCACTGCGAGGCCAGGTCCCGGGTCAGGCCCATGACGGCGGCCTTGGTGGCCGAGTAGGCGGCCTGCGGTGCGAAGCCGGCGGTCAAGCCCAGCACGCTGGCCACGTTGACGATGCTCGAGCCCGGGCCCATGACCGCGGCGCACTCCTTGGCAGCCCAGAACGCCCCGCCCAGGTTGACGTCCACAACCGAGCGGAACTGCTCGGGGCTCTCCTTGAGCGCGGGCACGGCCGTGCCGAGGCCGGCATTGTTGACCAGCACGTCGATCCGACCGTGCTCGGCCATAGCGGCGCGGACCATCTCGGCGCACGAATCGGGGTCGGCCACGTCGCAGGCCACGGTGGAGGCCACCGCGCCGCGCGAGCGCAGTTCCTCGGCCAGCGCCTCGAGCCGTTCCTTGCGGCGGGCGGCCAGCACGACGGTGGCCCCCGCCGAGGACAGCGCGCGGGCGAACCCGGCACCGAGTCCGGACGAGGCCCCGGTGACCACCACGACGCGACCGTCCATCCGGAACCGGTCCAGCACGGGCACCGCGGTCTGCGGCCCGGTGCGGGGATCGACAGGTGCGGGCACTGCGGGTGAACTCGCGGTGTCGGAGTCGGTCATCAGTTGGTCCCCTTCCGGGAGTCGAGGATCGAGTGGCCGTGGTCGACCAGGTCGCGGATCTGCGGACCGATGTCGCCGAAGTCCTGACCGGCCATGTCGCCGGCCAGCGAACGGGTGGCCACGCCCTGGGCGATCGCCGCGAACTTGAACGTGGCGAACGCGAGGTACCAGGGCATGTACGACGGGTCGGTGCCGGTGGCCGCGCAGTAGCGGTCGAGCAACCGCTGCGGCCCCGGCCACCCGGGCTCGGTGGTGATGCTGGGGATCAGCGGCACCTCGGGCCCGTCCGGGTCGCCCCAGTACAGGACCGTCTGCGCGAGGTCGGCGACGGGATCGCCTAGCGTGGACAGCTCCCAGTCCAGGATCGCGAGGATACGGCCCGGGTCGTCGGGCGCCACGACGTAGTTGTCCAGGCGGTAGTCGCCGTGGATGATCCGCGACGACGGCGAGGTGGGCATGCTCTCCCCGAGCCGGGCCGCCAGCTCGGGCAGCCGATCGGCCCGGACGGAGTCGACCGCCTTCTCGGACTGCCCGAGCCACCGGCGCAGTTGCCGCTCGAGGTAGCCGTCCGGGCGACCGAGATCGGCCAGGCCCACTGCGTTCTGATCCACCGCGTGGAGCGCGATCAGAGCGTCGATCTGCGCGTCGGCCATGGCCGCCTTGTCGTCGTCGGACTCGGCGAAGCCCGGCGGCAACGCGTCGCGGATGACGTGGCCGACCACCTTCTCCATCACGTAGTACGGCACGCCCAGGTCCTCGCCGGTGGTCTCGTTGAGCACCACCTGCGCGACCGGGACGTCGGTGTCGCCCAACCCGATCTGGATCCGCGCCTCGCGACCCATGTCATGGGCGCTGGGCAGCAGCTCGCCGGTGGGCGGCCTGCGCAGGATGAGTTCGCCGGCGTCCGAACGCAGGGTGAAGGTGAGGTTGGACTTGCCACCGGCGATGAGCTCGGCCTCGAACTCGGTCCAGGCCTTCTCACCGGTCGCCTCCGCGATCTTGGGGCCCACCACGTCGGGCCGGAGCAACTCGTCGACGGGCAGCCCCTCGGACTCTGTGTCTGTCTGGGAAGTGGTCATGAACTACGATCCTCGCGGTCGATGGACGGATGTGTGGCCGGTTCGGGCGCGACTAGCCGCGGCCGACCGTGTGCAGGTTGTCGCCCCGCGTCTCCTTCATGATGGCCGTGGCGATGATGGTGCAGACACAGAGCACGATGATGTACGCGCTGATCAGCCAGTACAGGTCCCACTGGATGAACTGGGCGTTGAGATAGGGAGCGCTTCCGCCGAACACCGCGACGGACAGCGAGTACGCGAACCCGATCCCGGCCGTGCGCATCTTGGTGGGGAACGCCTCGGACATGAACGAGGACAGGATCGACCCGGCCGCGGCGACCAGGGTCATGGCGATGAGCGAGGCCACGAAC
The DNA here is from genome assembly GCF_053645335.1 of Dietzia sp. NPDC055340. Classification (NCBI taxonomy): domain Bacteria; kingdom Bacillati; phylum Actinomycetota; class Actinomycetes; order Mycobacteriales; family Dietziaceae; genus Dietzia; species Dietzia sp. NPDC055340. The sequence continues at coordinate 133,418 of NZ_JBSHML010000005.1, forward strand.
AGGGTCCACGGGCGGTCGTCGATCATGCCCATGAGGAAGGGGGTCGTGACGATGGTGCCCACCGCGAAGATGAAGATCACCGGACGGCGGCCGATGTGGTCCGACAGCAGGCCCCACAGCGGCAGGGTGCACAGCGCGATGAGCTGGCTGGCGAAGATCATCCAGAAGGCGGAGCCGGAGTCCATGTCGCGCTGGGTGATGGCGAACGTGGACGCGTACGAACTCCAGGTGTAGTGGGCGACCGTGATGCCCGAGACCATGGTCACGACGAGGGCGATGGCGCGAGCGAGGCGACCGCGGGAGAACGTGGTGACGACGGCGGAACCGGCGTCGGACCCGGCTCCCGTGGCCGCGGCGGCGCTGTCGGCGGCCTCGGCGGCCTCGGCGGTGTCGAACACCTCGGACTCCTCCATGCCGGACCGCAGGTACAGCACGAACAGAGCGAACACGGCGCCCAGCAGGAACGGCACGCGCCAGCCCCACGAGCCGACGGCCGACTCGCTGAGCAGCTCGGTGATGCCGCCGCCGATGCCGTAGGCGATCACGGTGCCGCCCATGATGGCCACAAAGACGAGACTGCCCCACATCCCGCGGCGGTGCGGCGGCGCGATCTCGGCGACGTAGCTGTACGCCGTGGCGGACTCACCGCCGTGCGCGAAGCCCTGGACCATGCGGCAGAGCAGCAGGAGGGCGGATGCGAAGACACCGATCGTCCCGTAGGTGGGCAGCAGTCCGATCAGCAGGCTCGCCGCGGCCATCATCAGCATGGTGACGATCAGGACGTGCTTGCGTCCCTTGACGTCGGCGATACGGCCGAAGACGATGCCGCCCAACGGACGCATGAGGAACCCGACGGCGAAGACGGCCAGGGTGGCGAGCAGCGCCGAGACCGGGTTGTCATTGTTGAACATCGCGGCGGCGATGAACGGGGCGAACACCGCGTAGGCGGTCCACTCGTACCACTCGAACAGCTGGCCGGTGGTACTCGCGGCCAGCGACTTGAGGGCGCCGGGGCTCTTGGTGGCCGTCACGGGCGCGGTGGGCTGCCCGGGGACTTCTGGACGGACTGTGGCATCAGCCATGTCGGTTCCCTTCGATGGGGTGAGGGTGGGTGAGGGTTCGGGGCGGGACATCAGGGCGTGTGTGCGTCGCGGAGTTCGCGACGCCGGATCTTTCCGGTCTGGGTCTTGGGCAACTCGCCCACGACGTGGACCTCGGCGGGCCGCTTGTAGGCCGCGAGCCGCTCGCCCGCGAAGGCGGCCAACTCGTCGGAGGTCGCGGTGCAGCCCGCCTTGAGGGAGACGAACGCGACGACCTTCTCGCCGCGGTACTCGTCGGCGAGCCCGACCACCGCCGCCTCGAAAACCGCGTCGTGCTCGTAGAGCGCGTCCTCGACCTCACGAGGCCACACCTTGTAGCCGGAGGAGTTGATCTGGTCCTTGAGCCGGTCCACGAGGTAGACCCAGCCGTCGGCGTCCATGACGGCGACGTCGCCGGTGTGCAGACGACCCCCGGGCATGGTGGACGCGGTGGCCTCCTCGTTGCGCCAGTACCCGGAGACGATCTGCGGGCCGGCGAGCACCAGTTCGCCCTGGTCGCCCGGCGGGACCGGGCGGTCGTCCGGTCCGACGACCTCGGCGGCGATGCCGGGCAGGGGAACGCCGATCGAGAGGGTCCCGCTGGCTGGGTCCACGGGTGCGCGCCGACCCGGCGGCACCGCGATGACACCGGAGGTCGTCTCGGTCATCCCGTAACCGTTGTGGATGTAGTGGCCGAACCGTTCCGCGAAGCGGTCGACCGTCGACGGCGGGATGGGAGCACCGCCGCTGTAGAGGGTCTTGACCGCGGCGAAGTGCTCGGGCCCGGCCTCGTCCAGTCGCATGAGCGCGTTGTAGGCGGTGATCGAGCCGATGGTGAACGTCACCCCGTGCTCGCGGAAGGCGTCGAGGACGATCTCGGGACGGAAACGCCCGGCGAAGACCAGGGTGGTGTCCGTGATCAGCCCGAGGGTCGCGTTGATCACCGCGCCGGTGATGTGGAACAGCGGGGCGATCGCGAGGACCACGTCCCCAGGGGCCACGTCCACGAAGTCGGCGAAGCTGCGCGCCACCGCCACGACGTTGGCGTGCGAGTTCATCGCCCCCTTGGGAGGGCCGGTGGTTCCGGAGGTATAGGTGAGCAGCGCCAGGTCATCGGGCACGACCTCGACCGGCGCCGGGGCCCTGCCCGCGAACCGCGTCATCAGCTCGACCAGGTCGCCGTCCGCGGACGCCGGGGCCCGATCCCCGTCGGTGAACATCCGGGGATCGTCACGGCTCTGCAGGTCGCGCTCGCTCGTGCCGAGAATCCAGCCGACCTCGGTTCCGACGACGGCCTCGCGGATCGCCGGCACGTCACGGTCGGTGGCGATCACCCCGATCGCGCCGGAGTCCTCGACCGGCAGCCTGAGCTCGCGGCCGAAGTACATCGGGTTGAGGACCACCGCCGCCGCCCCGATCTTCCATAGCGCGAGCATCGCCAGTGCGTACTGCGGGATGTTCTGCAGGTGGATGCCGACACGGTCCCCGGCGCCCACACCGCGATCCTGGAGACCGGCGGCCAGGGCGTCCGCCCTGGCGTCGACCTCGCGTGCGGTGAGGGCGGTGTCGAAGTAGGCGATCGCGCCCCCCTCCGGGTGAGCGTCGACCCGCTCGGCCCACGCGTCGATCAACGTCGTGGGTCGGGTGACCACTCCCTCGTCGAGCCCCGGGCGGTACATCTTCTGCCACGGGCGCGAGTCCGTACGGCTCATCCTCGACCTCCGTTTTCGTTTCCGACTCTGCACTATCCCGACCGATCGATCGCTCGGTGTGAGATAGTGTTACCCACACCACATCCGGTGTCAAGCGCGGGGGCCGGGACGTCCCGAGGATCGAGGAGAATGAACTTATGGACAACTGGCGCGAGTTCGGAACCGACGAGCTGACACCACCGTTGCGGGCCGCCCTCGGCGTCTTCGCCCGGCACGGTTATCACGGCGCCTCCATCAGGACGATCGCCGAGGCCGCCGGTCTGTCCGTTCCCGGGCTATACCACCACTACAGGTCCAAGCAGGCGATCCTCGCAGCCCTGGTCGATGCGGCGATGGCCGAGATGCTGACGCACACCGCCGCGGCGGCCGAGGACGCCGGCGACTCCCCCGCCAACCGGTTCGCCAACATCGTGGAATGCCTCGCCCGCTTCCACATGGCCCGGCGCGATCACGCCTTCGTGGCGTCCACCGAGATGCGCAGCATGGATCCGGACGTCCGGGCTCATCACATCTCGCAGCGAGACGCTCAACAGACGATGATCGAGGACGCGATCCGCGCGGGAGTGGACGCCGGCGACTTCACCTGTCGCCACCCCGAGGACGCGGCGCGCGCGATCGCCTCCCTGTGCGTCTCGATCGCCTCCTGGTATCGGCCCGGCGGGCCCCTGACGGCCGATGACGTGGTGGCCCGGCACCTCGGCTACGCGCGGGCGATGGTCGGCGCGACGGAGGCCTGAACCGCGTCCGGCCAGGGCCGATCAGCGGCTGCGACGCCCCTTGGCCCGACCCGGCTGACCCGCGCGGCCGGACTCGCCGCCCCGGCCGGCACGCTCCGCCCGCCCCCGAGCCTTGGCCGCGGACTTCTCGCGGGCCGAACGCTTCTCCCGCGGCGGTTCCGCCCCGCCGCGCGAACTCGCCGCGGAACGCCCGCGGACGATCCCCACGAACTCGTCGATGAGCTCGTCCCCTTCCCGCGTCGCGGACCACGCCACCCCCATCCGGGTAGCCGGGACGCCGTCGAGTGGACGGACCACCACGTCCCGCCGGCTCAACGCTCGGGCATACGGCAGGGGCAGGACGAGCAGACCCACGTTCGCCGCCACGAGGTCGACGGCAGCGGAAACCTCATCCAGGGTCGCGGTGGTCGTGTCGAGGGGATCGAGCCACCGCTCCCCCGCCAGGTCGTCGGCGTTCAGTGAGTCGAACGCACCGATCTCGTGTTCCTGCTCCGCGAGCACCGACATCGTCTCGGTGTACAGCGGCACACGCAGCATCCCGGGCGGCGCCGACCGGGGCGCGTCGGCGGGCTCACGGAAGAAGATCACGTCGAACCCCTCGGCGCCCGCCGCCGCGGCGAGTGTCGCCCGCGGATCACCCACGCGCCTCGCGGTGGCCGGCACGTCGCCCCGGCGCTCGCGCCAACGGGTCAGCCACTTGTCGGGCTGTACCCCCGGGACATAGCCGACCGACAGGGCCCCTCGCGCCGGATCGCGCTCCTCGTTCACCCCAACACGGTAGCGTGCGCGATATTGAACCGAATTCAGTATTCAACCGCGACCGCCGAGGAGAAGCCTGTGACCATCACCTTCAGGACCGTTGAGGAGTACAGGAACTCCGCCGGCACCGACCTCGGCGTCGGCGACTGGTTCACCATCACCCAGGAACGGATCAACGACTTCGCGGACGTGTCCGAGGACCACCAGTGGATCCACGTCGACACCGACCGGGCAGCCTCATCGGGGATCGGCTCCACCGTGGCGCACGGCTATCTCACCCTGTCGCTCATCCCCCGGCTCAGCGCCGACCTGTTCACCTTCGACGCCGCGGGACGAGCGATCAACTACGGACTCGACAGGGTCCGGTTCCCCTCGTTCGTCCGACCCGGCGACCGCCTCCGGGCCCGCGGACGAGTGGAGTGGACCCGAGGGATAGACGCCGGCGGGGTCCTCGGTTGCGTGCGCTACACGATCGACATCGAGGGCCGGGACGCCCCCGCGTGCGTCGCCGACGCACTGATGGTGGCGTTTCCCGCCTGACGCCGACGCGCGACGCCCTTTACTGAACCGAGTTCGGTTTATACGACGCGTGGCGAGCCGACCGCCGACACACACCACCGAGAGGGCACCACATGGAACGCTTCACCGACCGGATCGTCCTGATCACCGGCGCCACCGGAGGAATCGGCTGGGAGATCTGCAAACGCCTTGCGGGTGAGGGCGCCGTCGTCGTCGCCGCCGATCTCGCCGGCTCCCTGGTGACGGACCTGGTCACCTCGCTCCCCACCCGCCCCCATCTCGCACTCGAGCTCGACGTCTCCTCCGAGGACGACTGGGCCGCGGCGGTGCAGCGCACCCTCGACGCCCACGGCCGGATCGACGCCCTGGTGAACAACGCCGCGATCGGCAGCATCAAGACGGTCGAGGACGAGACCCCCGAGCACTGGCAGCGCGTGATCGACGTGGACCAGACCGGCGTGTGGCTCGGCATGAAGCACGCCGGTGGCGCGATCAAACGCACCGGCGGCGGGGCGATCGTCAATGTCTGCTCGATCCTCGGCAGCGTCGGCGGATTCGGCAACAGCTTTGCCTACCACGCGGCCAAGGGCGCGGTGCAGACCATGACGAAGAACGCCGCCCTCCACTGGGCCACGAAGGGCGTACGGGTGAACTCGCTGCACCCGGGGTTCATCGAGACCCCGCAGCTGCTGGAGCGATTCGAGGGTTCTGAGCGCCACCGGGGAATGCTGGCCAACACCCCCATGGGCCGGCTCGGGACGCCCGCCGAGATCGCCGGCAGTGTCGCGTTCCTCGCCTCAGACGATGCCGGGTTCATGACCGGCGCGGAGGTCTACGCGGACGGCGGCTGGACCGCGCGCTGACACGGGCCCCACGGCACGAACGGCCCGCGGGCCCCTCCCGCGGGCCACCGGGGTCAGTTCGCGATGAAGTGCTTCACCTCGTGCTGCACGTGATCCACCACCGCGTCACCGCGCGCGACCAGCACGTCCAGGTGCGCCATCGTCTCGCAGGTCGCGATCATCTTGTTGAAGTCGTCCAACTCCGCGAACATCCGCTCGCGGCGGGTCCACGGAAGCGAGGCGGCCACCTCGAGTCCGGTGACACCGGGGGCCGCGAGAAGGACCCGTCGGGTCGCGTCGAGTCGGGCATCGTGGTGATCCAGCAGCTCACGGACCCTCAGGTGGACGCTCCCGCCGGTGGCGCCGTGCGCCGGCAACATAAGCGAGTCGGGCCTGGCGAGCATGTCCTCGAGCGAGGTCAGGTAGTCCTCGAGGGGGTTGTCCCACCCACCCAGCTCGAAGCCGATCGACGGGGAGATCCGGGGAAGCACATGGTCGCCGGTGAAGGTCACCCCGAGACCGGGATCGTCGAACACCAGGTGCCCCTTGGTGTGGCCGGCCGTCACCGTGGCCCGCATGGCGCGTCCCGCCACCGACACGGGCCCGGGCTCGGTCCACTCGTCCGGCAACTCCCAGTCGCGCTCGAACCATTCCTCGGTGCGACTCTGCGCGAGCGCGGCCTCGGCGACCCCCGGCGCCCCGGCACGCCGCAGCTGCTCGAGCGAGTCCGCCGGGACCGTGTTGGCCAGCGCCCGGAGCGCGGTGAGGCCCGACTGCTCGAGCCGGCCCAGATGAACCCGGGTCCCGACCTGCCTGCGCAACTCGGGACCCATCGTGTAGTGGTCGCGGTGGATGTGGGTCACGTGGACGTCGGTGACCTCGCCCAGCCCCACGTCGATCGACCGGAGGCCCTCCGTCAGGATGTCGAGATTGCCAGGCACGTTCCACCCGGCGTCGATCAGAGAGACCCCGTCGGAGCCCTCCACCACGTACACGTTGATCGCGCGCAGGCCGTCGTGCGGCATGGGCAGGGGGATACGGTGAACCGAGTCGGCCACCCTGTAGCACCCGACCTCGGCCCAGTCCACCCCCTGCACGGTCACTCCCCCGAGACCATGAGCTGCTCGTCGCCCATCACCATGATGGCCCGTCCGCCCATGGAGCCGACGTGCTCGGCCGCCTTGGCCCACTCCGGGCTGGAGAGCATCTTCTCGTAGGCCTCCTTCGAGTCGAAGGACAGGACCGAGACGCCGTCCCAGCCCTGCGAATGTCGGTTGGGACCGGTGTCCCCGACCGCGGTGTGGGACCAGCGGCGCAGTCCCGGCAGCGGGTAGGTCACGTCGGCGTGCTCGCCGCGCCACCACTCGATGAACTGCTCGTGTGTCCACTCACCTGGCTTTGACGCCATGACGATCAGGTTGTACATTTCATCCTCCGGATTTGAATTCACTTCAGGCTGTGAGTCCAAGGTACCACCCGGACAGAGCCGTCGAGGTGGAAGCGCCTCAGTGCACCAATCGGACGCAGGCGTCGGTGACCGACTCCGCGATCTCGGACAGCTGACGGCCGCCGCCCGGGCGATACCAACTCCACACGGAGTTGATGAGACCAAGGACGAAGCGGCCGAGCTCCTTCTCGTCGCGCTGCGGGAACTCCCCGGAGTCCATTCCGCGCCGGAGCAGGTCCGTCCAGTCGTTCTCGACCACACGTACCATCTCACGCGCCCGGATCCGCTCGTCCTCCTCGCGCTCCGACGACCTGGGGGACGCCAGCATGTCGATGTGGTTGAGCAGGATGCGTGCCGAGAGCGCCTCGGTCTCGGTGATGTCGTAGGCGCTCGCGATCACGGCCCGAAACGCCGACCCCGCGTCGGCCGAGCCCTCGACCGCGGCCTCGAACCTCTCGTGGTAGCGCGTCAGCTCCATCCTCATGATGGTCAGCAGGCAGTGCGCCTTGGACTCGAAGTAGTGGTACAGCGCCGTCTGGCCGATGCCGACCTCTTTGGCGACCGTGGCCCATTTCGTGTGCTCGTAGCCGACGCTGCCGAAGTTGGCCACGGCTGCATCCAGAATGACATTGCGCTTGGAGCGCGGACTCTCGGTTCTCCTTGTGGCCGCCATGTGGCACTCCCCCCAAACTCGGTGTATTCCTTAAGGTTAGGTGAAATTGAGTTCAACTCAAACACTATCGGCCGGAAACGTGCTCCCGGGGCGTCAATGCGGAGCATCTTCGGCGAACGACGCCGCGAGGTTCGCAGCACCGGCACGATCCAGCTTCCCGACCCGCGACTGCGGCAGTGACTCCACCGAGATCACGAACTCCGGCCACTTGAATTTGGGGAAGTCCGCCGCGTCGAGTTCCCGCCGGATCTCCTCCAGCCCCGGGGCCTGACCGTCCGGCACCACAAGCGCCGCGGCCCTCTCCCCCAGAACGGGATCCGGGACGGGGACCACGCACACCTGATGGACCCCCGGGATCCCGGCCAACGCCGCCTCGACCTCGTTGATGTCGATGTTGCGGCCGCCGCGGATGATGAGATCCTTCTCCCGACCGCGGATGCTCACGCAGCCGTCGTCGAAGATCACGGCGCGGTCGCCCGTCGCGAGGAAGCCGTCGGGGGTGACGTCCGGTGCGACGGGCAGACCTCCGCGCGCATAGCCGAGGAAGACCGACGGCCCCTTGACCTGGAGCGAGCCGACCTCACCCGGGCCGAGCACGCGGCCGTCCCCGTCGACCACCCTGGAGACGGTCCCGGGGAACGGCCGGCCGTCGCGCGCGAGACGCACCTCCACGCCGTCGTCCAGGAGCGGGGTGGTGTGCCCGAGCGCCTCGGACATCCCGAACACCCGCAGGAACGTGGTGCCGAGCCTGAGTTCCGCCGACCGCAGGGAGTTCTCGTTCATGGGTCCGCCGCCGACTGTCATGGCCTTCATCGCCGACAGGGCGCCGTCGGCCCCGTCGACGAGCGTGAGCTGCAGTGCCATGGTCGGCACGAGCATCGTCCACGCGACCGCGTTGTCGCGCAGCACGGCGACGGCGCGCTCGGGGTTCCACTTCGCGTCGGCCACCATGGCCCCACCGAGCATCGTGGGCAGGTACATCCCGAAGCAGATGGCGGCGGCTGACGACAGCGGCACGAGCGCACCGATCGCGTCACCCGGCTCCAGTCCCACCGCGTCGATCGTCGACTGACCGGCGTACCGCAGTGCGTCCTCGGTCTGGATGACGCACTTGGGGCGACCGGTCGAGCCGGAGGTCATGGCGGCCACCACGCCGCCCTTCCAGTGTTCGACGCCCCGGGTCCGCCCGTCCGCCGGTCCGTGGACCTCCCAGCCGGCCAGGGCCTGACCCGAGAGGACGAACCCGTGCCCTTCCAGACCCCACACCTGTCCGAGCGGTCCGTCGGCCACCACGACGTCGGGCCGGAGGTCCGCCATCGCGATGTCGAACTCCGACCTGGTGGCGTGCCCGCTCATCACCGCGAGCAGTCCGCCGGTCAGTCCTACCGCGACGGCCGCGGCGACGGTGCGCCACGAGTTGTCCGCGCGGACCAGCACCGTGGCGGGGCCGTCGGTCGCCGCCTCCAGTACCGTCGCGAGCTCGCGGGCGGCCCGGACCACCTCGGTGATCGTGTGCGTGCCCTCGCCGTCGACCACAGCGATGGCGTCCGGGGTTCGGGTTGCACGTTCGGTGACGTCCCTGGCCAGCTGCTTCATGGTCGCGTTCTCCTTGGGTGTGTGAAAGGTGTGGGTGGGGTGTGAGGCCGGCGATCGGGTCCGAGTGGGCGGGGGTGACCTCTCAGGGGACGACGACGAGGCGGCCGTCCGCCCGGCCGTGGCGCAGATCCTCGTAGGCGTCCAGGACCTCATCCAGGCTCCGCGTCTCCACGACGGCGGACAGCGTCCCGGCCGCGGCGAGGTCCACGACGTCCTGCAGGTGCCGGTGCGGGCCCCAGAAGGGGGCCTCGACGCGCCACCCGCGGGGCAGTGAGCCCTTCTTGTCGACGTTCAGGTGCCCGCCGGCCGAGCCCACCACGACCAGGGTGGCCCCGCTGGCCATGAGTCCGTCGGCGGCATCCAGAGTCTGTCCCGCGCCGACGAAGTCCAGGACGAGGTCGGCGCCGGTGTCGCCGGACACCTCGGACACCAGTGCCGCGGCCTCGGCGACCGAGGCCACCGCGTGGTCCGCGCCGAGGCGCAGCCCGAGTTCCCGGGCGGTCCCGCGGGGGACCACGCCGATGATCACCGCGGGCGCGCGGTCGGCGAGCACCTGCACCGCGAGGTGGCCGAGGCCCCCGATCCCGACACCCCGGCTGCGGCCGCCGATCCCATCCCCTTCATCGCGCCGTCCACCCGCCGTCGACCGTGAGGACGTGCCCGGTGACGTAGCTCGAGGCGTCGGAGGCGAGGAACAGCACCGCGCCGTCCACCTCACCCGCCCGGCCGCCCCGGCCGAGCATCGAGTTGCGTCGCACCCAGCCGGCCGACTTGTCGTTGGTGAACAGGCCGTCGGTCATCTCCGTGTCGAACCAACCCGGCACCACGGCGTTGACCCGGACACCCCGCCGGCCCCACTGGCCCGCGAGCTCGCGGGTGGTGCCGATGACCGCGGATTTGCTCGCCGCGTACCCGGCGCCACCGATCGGGGCGGTCGAGACCAGGCCGACCACCGAGGAGATGTTGACGATCGACATGCCCCGGTCCTCGGGCAGGGCGTTGACCGCGGCCACCGAGAGATGGAATCCGGAGGTGAGGTTGACCCGGAGGATGTCGTCGAACTCCTCGGCGCTCTCGGTCAGTGCGTCCGGGGGCCCGGGGCGTCCGGCGTTGTTCACCAGGATGTCGACACCGCCGTCGATCTCGGTGGCGACCGCGATCAGTCGCTCTCGATCGGCGGGCACGGTGATGTCGCACTCGACCGGGACGAGGCCCGGCAGATCGGCCGCGAGCGAGGCCAGCCGGTCAGCCCGCCGGGCCGCCGCCACGACGGTCGCGCCCGCGGCGGCGAGGGTGCGGGCGAACCCGTCCCCCAGTCCGGAGGACGCTCCCGTCACCACGGCCACGCGTCCGGACAGGTCGAACATTTCCGCGGGCGTGGGCATCAGTAGACCGCCGTCCGTCCGCCGTCGACGGGGATGATCGCGCCGGTCGTGTACCCCGCCTGATCCGAGGCCAGGTGGACGACCATACCCGCGAGCTCCCGCGGATCGCCGAGCCGCCCGGCGGGCAGCCGGTTCACGACCAGTCCCAGGAACTCCTCGTCCCAGTCCGCCGCCATGTCCGAGGCGAATGCACCGGGCATGATGCAGTTGACCCGGACGGTCGGTGCGTATTCCTGGGCGAACGCCCGGGTCAGGGCGTTGAGTCCGTTCTTGGCGGCCGCGTACGTGGCCTCCTGCGGGCTCGGACGCTCGGCGCCGATGCTCGAGATGTTTATGATCGAGCCGCCGCCGCCCTTGACCATCCGGTCGCCGGCTACGGCCATCAGTCGGAACGGTCCCTTGAGATTGACGTCGAGGGTCTTGGCGAACAGGCCCTCGGAGACCTCGAGCGAGGTCGGGGCCAGCGGCGCGATGCCGGCGTTGTTCACCACCACGTCGATCGACCCGTGTCGGGCGACGATCGCGTCCACGGCGCGCTCGATCGCGTCCCAGTCACCCACGTGCAGGGCGAGTGGGTGGGCCGGGATCCCGGTGGCCTCGGTGATCTCCTCGGCGACCGCCGCACACTGGTCCGCCTTACGGCTCGAGACGATGACCGTCGCGCCGGCCTCCGAGAGGGCCAGCGCCGTGGCCTTCCCCAGCCCACGGGTGGCACCGGTGACCAGGGCCACCTTGCCGTCGAGTAGTCGGGGTGAGGTGCTCATCGCTCGCTCTCCTTCGAGGGGGTGTACTTCTTCAACTCCAGCCGGGCCATCGTGCGCAGGTGGACCTCGGACGGGCCGTCCGCGATCTGCAACGCCCGGGTCAGGGAGTAGAAGCGCCCGAGAACGTTGTCGTCGCTGACACCGGCGGCACCGTAGGTCTGCACCGCGCGGTCGACGACCCGGTGGGCGGTCTCCATCGCGCTGATCTTGATCGCGGCCACATCCGACCGGGCCGCGGCGTTGCCTTGGGTGTCCATGAGCCAGGCGGCCTTGAAGGTGATGAGCCGGATCTGGTCGATCTCGATACGGCTGCGGGCGATCCACTCACGGATGACACCGCGCCTGGCGAGCGGCTCGCCGAAGGCGACCCGGTCGGTGGCGCGCTGGCACAGCATCTCCAGTGCCCGCTCGGCGATACCGATGGCGCGCATCGCGTAGTGCATCCGGCCGGGGCCGAGCCGGCCCTGGGCGATGGCGAACCCGCCGCCCTCCTCACCGAGCATGTTCGTCACCGGGACGCGGACGTTCTCGAAGAGGACCTCGCCGTGGCCGAGGCGGTCGTGGTAGCCGAGCATCGGCAGGTCGCGCACGACGGTCACGCCTTCGGCGCCCATCGGGACGAGGATCATCGACTGCTGGCGGTAGGTGGACTCGTTCGGGTCCGATTTGCCCATCACGATCATGAGTTTGCAGTCGGGGTCCAGCACTCCGGAGGCGTACCACTTGCGTCCGTTGATCACGTACTCGTCGCCGTCACGGATGATGCTGGTGGAGATGTTCGTGGCGTCCGAACTGGCGACGTCCGGCTCGGTCATGGCGAACGCCGACCTGATCTCGCAGCGCAGCAGTGGTTCGAGCCACTGCTTCTTCTGCTCCTCCGTGCCGTACAGCGCGAGGATCTCCATGTTCCCGGTGTCGGGGGCGGAACAGTTGATCGCCTCGTTGCCGATGAGCGAACGGCCGACGATCTCGGCCAGCGGGGCGTACTCGAGATTCGTCAGCCCGGCCCCGAGGTCGCCGTGCGCCATGAAGAGGTTCCACAGGCCCTGCTCGCGGGCAGTCTTCTGGAGGTCCCGCATCACTCGGGGCTGCTCGTGGGGGTTGTCGTTCTCGGCGATCTGCCGGTCGTACACCTGTTCGGCCGGGTACACGTGTTCATCCATGAACACCTGAAGCTTCTCGGCGAGCTCCGCCGTGCGCGGGGAAAACGCGAAGTCCATGATCTGTCTCGTTTCTGAAGGTGTCGCGTCAGGCCAGGCGTTCGATGCCGGTGACGATGAGTCGGTTGATCGTGTCAGGCAGCTGCTCTTGGGCCGGATCGTGATGCCGACCCTCGCGGTGACGTCGCAGGTTGTGGCCCATGATCGCGGCCATCTTGAACCGGCCGAGCGCGTCGAACCAGGTGAAGTCGGTGAGCGGGCCGGCCGCGGTGCTGTAGATGTCGATCAGTTCCTCGGCGGTGGGCAGGCCCTCCACCACCCGGCCGACTCCCGGGAAGTTGGTCCCGTCGGCGAACACCAGGAACCATCCGAGTTCGACGCGGGGGTCGCCCGGGCTCCAGATCTCCCAGTCGATGAGGGCTGCAGGCTCGGTGCCGTCGGACAGGATGTTGCCCAGGCGGAAGTCCCCGTGCACGAGGACGGGATCCACCGCGTCGGGGACCCGGGCGGCCAGCAGCGACTCGAACCGCTCGGCGTCGGGCACCAGCTCCGGCGGGACCGCCGCCATCGTGCGCGCCCAGCGCTTGAGCTCAGCCGTCGGCGAGAGCACCTCACCGTCGACGGGCAGCGAGTCCAGCGCCACGCCGTGCAGGACCGGGAGGATCTCGGCGGCACGTCCCATCCGCGCGGCGGCCAACGAGGGCTCGACCGCGGGGTCGTCCAGGACCGGCTCGAGTGACTCGCCGCGGACCAGGTCCATGGCAAACCAGGCCGGTTCGGACTCGTCGGTCGCGCGGATGCCGGGAACGGGTACGTCCGTGTCCGCGAGGGCGGTCATGATGCGGGCCTGGCGCAGCATGTCGTGGCGCCCGATCGCCTTCTGGCCCGGGGGCACGGATTTGACGACGAACTCCTCGTCGGCGCCGGCGATCCGATAGGTCAGCCCCGAGTGCCCGCCGAGCATCGGCTCAAGGGTGCCGAACGGCCCGGCCACGCCGGCCGCCCCGAGTCCGGCGACGACGCGCTCACGCAGCAGTGCCTCGTGGGTAGTGTCGGCGGTGGTCATGTCCTCGGCTCCCTGGGTAGGCCGAGCACACGCTCGGCGAGGATATTTCGTTGGATCTCGTCGGTGCCACCGGCGATTCGGTAGCCGGGGGCGCCGAGCACGTGCTCGGTCCACGCCCAGGTCCCCCACCTGTCCCCCCGAAGGGTGAGCTCGGGGCCGAGCAGGGCGCGCACGGTCTCCGAGGTGCGGGCCATGGTGTCGGTCGCGAGCAGCTTGCCGACGGATGCCTCCGGCCCGGGCTCGCGCCCCGCGACGACCGCGGCCGCCACGCGCATCCCCACCAGCCTCTGCACGAAGCTTCGGCAGACGAGGTCGGCGACCTGGTCCCGCTCGAGTGCGTCGAGATCTCGCCCGAGGTTCCTCGCGAGCTCGACGGCCCGGTCGGCGTTGTCGAGTCCGAGATTGCCCGAGTCGAGACGCTCGGCCGCCAGTACGGTGAGCGCGACGTTCCAGCCCTCACCCACCGGACCGAGGCGGTACCGGTCATCCAGCTCGACCCCGTCGATCATCACCTCGTTGAAAGAGGAGCCACCGGTCATCTGGCGGATGGGCCGCACCGTGATCCCCGGGGTGTCCAGCGGGATGATGAAGACCGTCAGCCCCTGGTGTTTGGGCACGTCCGGGTCGGTCCGGCACACGGCCACGCCGTAGTCGGACACCGGCGCTCCCGACGTCCACACCTTGGCACCGTTGAGGATCCACTTGTCGCCGGACCTCACGGCCCGGGTGCGTACCGCCGCGAGGTCCGAGCCGGCCTCGGTCTCAGAGAACAGCTGGCAGGCGATGAGGTCGGTGCGCAGCATCGCACGCACGTACCCGGCGCGCTGCTCCTCGGTCCCCCACTGTGCGATGGTCGGGGCGATGAGCTGCTGCGTGACCGGGAACATCTCGGTGCGCTGCGGCAGGTCGTACTCGGCCTCGAGCCGGCGGAACGCCAGGTCGAACGCGATCGGCAGGTCCCGGCCGCCGTACTCGGCGCCCCAGGTCAGCGCTCCATACCCGGCATCGAACTTGGCCTTCTCGTAGTCTCGGCGTCGATCGGTCTCGACCCGCTCCTGCTCCGGGGTCCAGTTCTCGAACACCACCACGGCGTCGGATCCCTCACCCCACGGGCGGGACTGCCGCGGGGAGGCCACGGTCTCCAGCCACCCGCGGGCCGAGTCGATGAAGTCCGCCAGCCCGGCGGGCTGCTGCGGGTTCTGCTCGGTCATCGCCGGCCCCCTTCCAGGACGGTGCAGGCGCTGATCCCGGGCGCGCCGTAGACGTGGGTGAACCCGAGTCGAGGGTCACCGGGGACCTGCCGGTCACCGGCCTCGCCGCGGAGTTGCGTGACGATCTCGTGGACCTGTCGCAGCCCCGAGGCGCCGATCGGCTCACCGTTGGCCAGACAGCCACCGTCGGTGTTGACGGGCAGCCGTCCCCCGATCTCGGTGTCGCCGCGCTCGAGCATGAACTCCTGTTCGCCGTCCTCGCAGAAGCCGCACTCCGACATGTGCATAATCTCCGCGCCCGACTCTGTGTCCTGGAGTTGGGCCACATCGATGTCCGCCGGGGCGACGCCCGCGGTCTCGAAGGCCCGGCGCGCGACCTCGGTGCTGACGCTGCTCGGCTCGCCCTCGCCCTGCACTGCCGGGGAGAACACCTCGAACGACCCGAACGGGCGGGTCCCGGTAGACACGGCACGCACGGCGACGGCGCGGCCGCCCATGCGGGCCGCCACGGCCTCGGAGGCCAGCAGGATCGCCGCGCCGCCCTCGCCGGGGTTGCAGAACATGAACTGGGTCAGAGGATCGTTGACCATCGGCGAACCGCCGATCTCCTCGATGGTTTTGGGGTCGCGACGCCACGCGTTTGGGTTGAGCTGGCCGTTGCGGTAGGCCTTCTCCGCGACCCGGGCCAGCGTCGTATCGGAGATCCCATGCGCGGCCATGTAGCGGGTGATCTTCATCGCGAAGAACTGTGTGGTGACCATCAGACCGTGGGTGCCGTACCCCTCGGACAGTCCCCACTCCTCGGCCCGGGGGTCGAAGGCGCCGCGCGGGTGCTTGTCGAAGCCCACGGCCAGCGCCACCTCGGCCGCGCCGGAGCGGATCGCGTTGATCGCGGAGACCAGGGCACTGCCACCGGTGGCGCACCCGTTCTTGACGTTGGTGAACGGAATCCCGGTCAGACCCAGGTCGGCAACGAGGGTGTCCGCCAGTCCCGATCCGTCGCTACCACCGAACGCGATCTGCACGTCGGACCACGTCAGGTCCGCGTCCGCGAGGGCGGTCCGGATCGCGGTGACGGCCATCTGTCGGCCGGTGACCCCGTCCTGGCGTCCGAACCTCGACAGTCCGGCACCGACGATGAACACATCCGACATCAGTTCTCCTCGGGGGTGGCCGCCGACATCGCAAAGCGCGGCACAGGATGGGACTCGACCAGCACGACCTCGCTGCCGATGAGTTCGGCCGGCGAGTCGCCGTCGAGGAGGGCCTCGACCTTGACGCCCTCGGGGAGTTCGACATATCCCACGGCGAACGGGTGGAACCCGTCGGCCGGCGGGACATAGGGGGGCGATTTGGGCGGGAACCGCTGGATCGTGGCGGTCCACACCGTGCCGGTGCTGGAGAGCGGGATCTCGGTCGTGTCGGATCCGCCGCAGCGCTGACAGCTCACGGACGCGGGAAACGCCACGGTCCCACAGTGATCGCACCGGCTCCCCCGCAACCGCGGCGAGAGGGTCTGGTCCTGGTTCATCCGTAGCACTCCTTGTTCTGTGGGGTTTCCCGCTCCGTCAACCGTCAGATCACTTGCCGATCCACTTCGGCTCGCGCTTCTCGAGGAATGCCTGGACGCCTTCCTTGCCGTCAGCTGACTGCAGCGAGTTGCCCACCGCGAAATGCTCCATGATCATGAGCGACTTGATGTCGGCGTCCAGACCCTGGTTCACTGCCATCTTGGTCAGCTTCATCATGAACGGGCTCTTGTCCGTGAGCTCCGCGATGAAGTCCTCGACGCACTCGTCCAGCTTGTCGGCCGGGGCCGAGTCGTTGATGAGGTCGAAGTCCTTGGCCTCCTTGCCCGACAGCAGCTTGCCGGTGAGCATGAGCTCCTTGGTCTTGCGCAGGCCGATCATCCGCGGGAGGCGGTAGATCGGGCCGGCGCCGCCGAACAGGGCGCGACGGATGTGGAAGTCGCCGATCTTCGCGTCGTCCGCGGCGATCGCGAAGTCGCACGAGATCATGAGCTCGAAGCCACCGGCGGTGACGAAGCCCTCGAGAACGGCGACGGACGGGGTGTTCATCGAGTAGAGGCGGTCACACACCTGGGCCGAGAGCACGCCGACGTCCATGGCGTTGGTGGTGCCGACGAAGTCGCCGAGCAGCTCGTTGAGGTCGAAGCCCGAGCAGAACTGGTTCTGCACGCCGCGGAGCACGAGGACCCGGAGGTCGGGGTCTGCGTCGACCTCCTTGATGATCTCGTCCAGGCGGTGGAGGAGCTCCACCGTCACAGCGTTCTTGACGTGCGGGCGGTTCAGCCAGACGCGGGCGACAGGGCCGTCCTTCTCCAACAGCACGTGATCGGTCTGCACCATGATCGTTCCTTTCGATGTTTCTTGAATTGGATTCAGTTCATGTCTACAGGGCCAAGAATGGTTGGTCAACCCCGATCTTGAACTTGGTTCGATTAAGTCTGCAGACAGGCCGGACGCCCGGCTCAGGACGCGACCAGGACCCTGTCCAGCGAGTAGGCCCTGAAGCTCTCCGACCGGAAGCTGATGACCACCCCTCGCCCACCTGAGCGCGTCGCAGCCACCCCCTACACGATGGAGGAGCAGTCGCTGCGCAACCCCGTAACCTTGGCGCCGTTCGCGTTGGTACGCGCGGCGGCGGTGGGCCCGGCCATTCCGGCCCCGCGAACGAGCAGGTCGGCAGTGTTGTCCATAGACACTCCCAGATTCGGATCGGCGACGTCCCCCAATCGAGTTATGCGATTCACGCTAGCACCGATTTGAACTCGGTTCGGGCAAATGTGGCGAAGGATCTTGCGGATTCGACGGCATCCCGGCGTCGGCACGGGCCCGCACCGGGTCACCGCCTGACAACGGCCCGGAACTCTGGACCGCTGACGCTCGTGGCACACCCATGGACGCGTTCCCGCAGAGCTGATTCCGGCACAGTCAGTCGCCCGCGCTCCTGCTCCAGGAACTCGGCCACGTCGGCCACCCGGTAGGTCTCGGTGTACTCCCCCGGCAGGTCGACCGAGGATTCCAACCGCCAGTCGCGACCGCCCAGGCGCAACCGTGAGCGCCTGAGATCCCTCATCGCGAGATGGAACTGGGCGCGGTCGTCGTCGTCGACCCGATAGATGTAGCGCACCTCCACGGGACCACCACCCGCGGCGCCACCCCCACCGACCTCGGCCACATCGGCGGTGAGCACGGGCTCGATCCCGGACTCCGCACCGAGTCCAATGAACCTCAGGGACAGCGCGCTGACCGCGAGCATCATCGCGGCGATCGCGAGCGCCCCCTGCAGCCCGATCTCATCGGTGAGCGCGCCCCACACCAGTGCGCCCACCGCCTGCGTCCCCTGGAATGCCAGGAGGATCACGGCGATGAGACGCGGGCGGATCCAGTCCGGGAAGAACTGGTGCCCCATGCTCATCCACGTGCTCTGCACGCTCACCCAGGCCGAGCCGGCGAAGAACACCGCCACCCCCACCACGACGGGCGAGGTGGAGGTGGCCAGGATGAGCAACGCGAGGCCGTACGTCGTCGCGCCGAGTGCCGCGAAGGTCCGGACCCGCAGGCGCCGCCGGAGTCCACCCAGGGCGAACGCCGCGACGACGGCGCCCGCCCCGACCAACGCCATGAGCACGCCGAACCCGTCGGAGTTCATGGCCAAGCGGTCGTAGGCCACGAGCGAGATCAGGGCCCACAGTGCGCTGGACGGTATGCCGAAGAGCACGAGCTGGACCAGCAGCCGGGTGGTCCAGGCGGAGTAGGCGACGAACCGCAGCGCCCCGACCAGCTCGGGCAGGATCGGCCGACGTGGGTTCGTGCGATCGGGCGAGCTGCGCTCCGACCGGACCAGCAACACCGCGCAGACCGTCGCGAGGGAGGACACGAGTGCGAAGGTCCACGCCGCGCCGACCAGGCCCAGACCGATGCCGGCGATGAGCGGGCCGAGGGCGCGCGCGACGTTGAACACGGCGCCGTCCACCACCGCGGCCGCGGGGATGTCCTCCCTCTCGACAGTCTCCGGCAGCAGCGACTGCCACGGGACACCCACCAGTACAAGGGCAGAGCCGACCAGCAGCACGGACAGCACCATGGCGAACGCCTGGTCGCGGCCGACGGCGGTGAGCACGCACGCCGCGGCGGCCGCGATGGCCGATGTGGTGGTGGCCCCCGCCATGAGTTTCTTGCGGGAGGCGTAACCGGCGACCACCCCGGCGGGCATCGACAGAAGGATGAACGGCACGGCCATCGCGGCGGGCGCCAACGAGATCACCAGCGCGGACTCACCGCGCTCGGTGAGCACCCACTGGACCGCCACGACGTGGATCCACACCGCGATCGCGTTGATCAACTGCACGGTGACCAGGGCCCGGAACACGCGGTTGCGGAGCACGGAGTTCGACCCCGACCCGCCGCCGGACGCCCGCCCGGGCCCGGCGTTCACCAGGTGTCCCAGTGGATGAACTCCGCGGCGGGCGGTCGCCACGCCGGCTTGAACCTCTCGCCGGTGTGGTGGGCGACGGGGATCATGCAGACCTGCTCGACGGCCTCCGGATCGATGCCCACGATCTCGGCGACGTCGGCCTCGCGTCCCAGCGTCATTCCCGTCCAGCAGGTTCCGAGCCCCCGCAGCCGTGCCGCGAGCATGAAGTTCCAGACTGTGGGATACACGGTGGCCAGGCGGTGTTCGGCGGCGAGCAGGTCCCCGTCCGCGAGCCGCGGCGTCAGGCACGGGATGACGATCGCCGGCACCCGGTCCATCACCCCGGCCAGGTGCTCTGCCGAGTCGCGGGTGCGCCGACTCTGTGCGGCGTGCTTGCCGTCGGAATCGACGCGTTTGAAGAGCCCGACCTCGCTGCCGCGGTAGAAGCCGTCGAATTCCTCGCGGTAGATCGTGCCGAGCCGCGCGTTCTTCTCGCGGTCGCGCACCACCATGAACTCGGTGCGCATGAGGTTCGAGCCCTGCGGCGCCTGCAGTGCGTCGGCGACGCACGCCTCGAGGAGCTCAGGCGCGACCGGACGCTCGAGGTCCAGGCGCAGTCGCACCGCACGAGTGGTGGTGATGAGCTCGTGCGCCGAGACCTCCGGTCGCACGGAAGTGGGGTCGCCGACAGTGGACACGTCAGACCCCCGCCAGCTGGGCGATCTCTTGGCGTGCGGCACGCCCGCCGCCGAATGCGCCCTCGTCGCCGAGCATGCGACGCAGGTAGAAATGCGCGGAGTGCTCCCAGGTGAAGCCGATGCCGCCGTGGAGCTGGATGGCCTCATAGGCACTGCGGGTGGCGGCGTCCGCGCAGACGGCGGACGCCACGGCAACTGCCATCTCGGCGTCCTCCGCGCCCTCCTCGTCGAGGATGGCCATCGCGTACAGGGCGGCGGCGCGGGCGCGCTCGCGGTCCACGAGCATGTCGGACAGGCGGTGTTTGATGGCCTGGAACGAGCCGATCGCCCGACCGAATTGCTGACGCTGTCGCACGTACTCGACGGTGGCCTCGACCAGCCGCGATGCGATGCCCGCGTGCTCGGCGGCGAGCGAGGCGCCCTGGATCCGACGGAGCTCGGCGAGTACCTGCGCGGACCGGCCGGGGCCCACGAGGATTCGGGCGGGCGCGCCGTCGAGCGCCAGGTCCGCGCGCCGGCGGGTGAGGTCCACGACCTCACGGGGCGTGGCGGGCACCTGGGCGAGATCGATCACCGCGAGCACGGTGTCGGTGCCGGAGGTGGCGACGACGACGAGGTGGTCCGCCGCCGTTCCCCACAGCACTCCCTCGGCGAACCCCCGGGCGACCGTCGTCCCGTCGGCGGTCTCCAGTGCCACGGTCTGGTCCAGCGCCGTCGCCACCACGGATCCACCGGCCAGGACGCCCGCGAGCAGATCGGCCACGGCAGTCGCGTCGTCAGCGCGGGCCAGCGCCTGGCACCCCACGACGCCGCTGGCCAGGATGGGCTCCGGCAACAGGGCGGCGCCGGTCTCCTCCAGGATCACCCCGAGGTCCCCGAAGCCGAAACCGTGGCCACCGAGCGCCTCGGGGACTGCGAGCGCGGCGATCTGAAGCTCGTCGTTCAGGGTGGCCCAGCGTGCGGTCGAGTAGCCCGGGTCCGCCTCGACTGACTCGCGGATCGCCTCGTGCGAGGCGTGGCGGTCCACGAAGCCGACGATGACGGAGCGGAGCTCCTCCCGCTCCTCGGAGGGCAGGATGATCGAGGGGTCGGCTTCCGGCTGGATCGTTCGAACCTGCTGTGTCACGGAGACCTCCACCAACGCTAGTTATTGAGCTGAGTTCAGTTCATACCATCTGAACACGGCGGGGCAGATCACGCAAGGCTATTGAGAACGTGCCGGTTGCTGAACTAAGTTCGATTCATGTCCCTGAACGAATCAACTCTCGTGACCTACTACGAGCGCATCGACTCGGGCGATCTCGACGGCGGCCTGGAACTCCTGGCCGACGGAGTCGCGTTCGCCATCATCCTCCCCGGCACCGCTGTTCGCGGCGAGGACCGGCAAGGGGTACGCGAATACCTCGAGGGCCGCGGCCCCGTGGACCGCCGCCACGTCCCCACCCACGCGACGCGCGAGGGCGAGCTGGAGTTCGTCTACGGCGCCGTGGTCGAGGACGGCGTGACGATCACCGGACACTTCCTCGCCTCGGCACGGATCGGCGAGGGCGGCCTGATCACCGGCTACCAGGTCGCGTTCGACCCCGAGCTCGGCCTGGCCTCCCCCACGCTCGCCGCCTGACCCCACCTGCCCGGTTCCCGCCTGACCACTGAACGGAGCACCCCCGTGCCCAATCCCACCCGCTGCTGCACGCCTGGTTCGAGATCATGGACTCGGACGACCCCGACCGGGTCCTGAACCACCTCACCGACGACTTCGAGCTGTCCATCCAGTTCTCGAAGGGTGATTCCGCGGCCGAGTTCTACGGGGGCCGCGCCGGCCTGGTGGTCTACCTCGAGCAGCGAGAGAAGAGCGCGCTGACGCACCACATCCTCTCGGGCGCCCGCGTCGGCTATACCGAGCTCTGTCTCGGCGAGACCCGCCGAGACGGCGAGTTCGAGGCCAGCTTCAACGCCACCGCCAAGCTGGATTCAGACGACAAGGTCCGCCGGCTCCTCATCTGCCGCACGCCCAGGATCCGGTTCACCGAGTAGACAGCGGACCCGCGCAGGCCCCCAGAAGACGGAAGAAACCCCCGCAGCCTCCAGCTGCGGGGGTTTCTTCCTGACGACTCGAAGGTGGCGGAAGGTGAGTGCCTCAGCCCAGGATCTTCCAGTCCTCCAGGCCCTCGTAGAGCGGCGTGGCGGCGGCCAGAGCGCTCACGCGCTCGCGCAGGGCAGCGACGTCGGCACCCTTGCCGGACGCCAGGGCGGTTCCGATGACGTCGGCGACCTCGCGGAACTCCTCCGCGGTAAAGCCTCGGGTGGCCAGCGCCGGGGTGCCGATCCGCAGGCCGGAGGTGACCATCGGCGGGCGCGGGTCGAACGGCACGGCGTTGCGGTTGACGGTGATGCCGACCTCGTGGAGAAGGTCCTCGGCCTGCTGGCCGTCGAGCTCGGAGTCGCGCAGGTCCACCAGCACGAGGTGGACGTCGGTGCCGCCCGTGAGGACCGAGACGCCGGCGTCCTTGCAGTCCTGCCGGGTGAGCCGCTCGGCGAGGATCTGGGCGCCCTCGATGGTGCGCTGCTGACGCTCCCGGAACTGCTCGGTGCCGGCGATCTTCATGGCCGTGGCCTTGGCGGCGATCGCGTGCATGAGCGGGCCGCCCTGCTGGCCCGGGAACACGGTGGAGTTGAGCTTCTTGAACAGCTCGAGATCGTTGGTGAGGATCATGCCCGAGCGCGGCCCGCCCAGCGTCTTGTGCACTGTCGTGGACACGACGTCGGCGTGCGGCACCGGGCTCGGGTGCAGGCCCGCGGCCACCAGACCGGCGAAGTGCGCCATGTCGACCCACAGCTTGGCGCCCACCTCGTCGGCGATCTCACGGAACTTCGCGAAATCCAGCGTGCGCGGGTACGCCGACCAGCCGGCGATGATCACGTCCGGCTTCTCCGCCAACGCCATCTCGCGGACGGTGTCCATGTTTACCTGCATGGTCTCCGGGTCGACCTCGTAGGCGGCGACCTCGTAGAGCTGGCCGGAGAAATTCAGCTTCATGCCGTGGGTGAGGTGCCCGCCGTGCGCGAGCGACAGGCCCATGATCTTGGATCCCGGGGCGGCCAGGGCCATGAGCACGGCAGCGTTGGCCTGCGCGCCGGCGTGCGGCTGCACGTTGGCGTACTTCGCGCCGAAGACCTCCTTGGCGCGGTCCCGCGCGAGGTTCTCGACCACGTCGACGTGCTCGCAGCCGCCGTAGTAGCGGCGCCCCGGGTAGCCTTCGGCGTACTTGTTGGTCAGGACCGATCCCTGCGCCTGCAGTACGGAACGCGGGACGAAGTTCTCCGACGCGATCATCTCGAGCGTGTCCCGCTGACGGGCCAGCTCCCCGGCCATCGCCTCGGCGACCTCCGGATCCAGTTCGGACAGGGAGGCGGAGAACACGTCGGTGTTCGGGTCGGTCATGTTTGCTCCTCGCGCGTCGGCGTACACCGTGGACGAAATCGTGGCGGGTGACGGACCGTGTGGTCGTCGTCATCGTCGTCGTCCACCTTAGTGCCATCGACCCTCACGCCTCCTACCACGTACAGACCTGCCACAATCACGAGTTGTGAGCAGACATGCCGGCGACTACACGCCGTACGTGGAGTTCGACCGCCGAAGCTGGCGGCGGTTGCGTCGCGCCATGCCGATGGTGCTCACCGAACAGGACCTCGAAGGGCTGCGCGGCCTGGGTGAGCATCTCGACCTGGACGAGATCGCGGAGATCTACCTGCCTCTCAGCCGGCTCATCCACCTGCAGGTTTCGGCCCGGCAGCGACTGTTCCAGTCCACCAACCTGTTCCTCGGCGAGGCCTCCGACGCACCGATGCCGTTCGTGATCGGCGTGGCCGGCTCCGTCGCGGTGGGCAAGTCCACCTCCGCGCGTGTTCTGCGCGCGCTGCTCACCCGCTGGGACTCCCACCCGCGCGTCGACCTCATCACCACCGACGGCTTCCTCCACCCCAACCGCGAGCTCGAACGCCGCGGCCTCATGCACCGCAAGGGCTACCCCGAGTCCTACGACCGGCGGGCGCTGCTGCGGTTCGTCACCGAGGTCAAGTCCGGTGCGCCGCTGGTGCGTGCGCCGGTCTACTCGCACACCAAGTACGACATCGTGCCGGGCGAGCACATCGAGGTGAAGCGGCCGGACATCCTCATCGTCGAGGGTCTCAACGTGCTGCAGACCGGGCCGCGGCTCATGGTCTCTGACCTGTTCGACTTCTCGCTGTACGTCGACGCGCGTATCGAGGACATCGAGCAGTGGTACATCGAGCGCTTCCTCGAACTGCGGAGCACGTCGTTCTCCAACCCGAACTCGCATTTCGCGCATTACGCGGACCTGTCCGACCAGGCGGCCCGGCTCGCCGCGCGGGAGATCTGGACCTCGATCAACCGGCCGAACCTGGTCGAGAACATTCTGCCCACGCGGCCGCGGGCGACCCTCGTGCTGCGCAAGAACTCGGATCACTCGATTCAGCGACTGCGCCTGCGCAAGATCTGACCCTCTGCGCCGCTCCCCGACCTGACCCCACGTCGGCCCGCTCCGGCTCGAACCGACCATTGACCCAGCATTGGTCAAATGGTCCACTAGTTGAGTAACTAACCCACCAACCCGGGGAGGGCGACGCCCGTGGACGACGGCAAACCGCTCTTCGTGCAGATCGCCATACAGGTCGAGGCATCGGTCTTGGACGGCTCACTCGCGGAGGGCGAACGCGCCCCGTCGACCAACGAGCTCGCGAGCTTCCACCGCATCAACCCGGCGACCGCCGCCAGAGGCGTCAACCTCCTGGCGGACCGCGGCATCCTCGTCAAACGTAGAGGCCTCGGCATGTTTGTCGCGGACGGCGCGAGGGAGCTCCTGCGAGCCGAACGACAGCAGCGCTTCGCGGATCACTTCATCTCCCCCATGCTCGACGAGGCTCGCGCCATCGGACTGAGCCCAGAGGACGTCGTGGACCTGATCCGAAACACCTCTGACCACAGCCAGCTGAAGGAGAAGGCGTAAATGAACAACGCCATCGAAGTCCGCGACCTCACCCGCAGGCACAAGTCGGCCACGGCACTCGACTCGGTCACCGTGTCGTTCGAAGCCGGCGTCATCCACGGACTGCTGGGCCGCAACGGCGCCGGCAAGACCTCGCTCATGTCGATCGCCTCCGGGCAGGACTGGCCCACCAGCGGCTCGGTCACCGTCTTCGGTGCGCACCCACACGAGAACGAGCAGGTCCTGCCTCGAATCTGCTTTGTCCGCGAGGACCAGCGCTACATCGAGGACTCGTACGCTCGTCACGCGTTCGCCGCCGCGGCCATGGCCTTCCCGCGCTGGGACCAGCAGCTGGCCGACCGGCTGAGCAGAGAGCTCGGAGTCCCGGCCAGGACGCGGATCAAGAAGATGTCGCGAGGCCAACGTTCGGCGGTCGCGGTGATCATCGGTATCGCCTCCCGCGCCGACCTGACCTTCTTCGACGAGCCCTACATGGGCCTGGACGCCGTGGCGCGGCAACTGTTCTACGACCGGCTCCTCGAGGACTACGCCGAGCATCCGCGCACGATCGTGCTGTCCTCGCACCTGATCGACGAGATCGCCCACCTCATCGAGAACGTGGTCCTCATCGACCGGGGACGCATCATGCTCGACGAGCAGGTCGACGCGCTCCGCGGCCGGGCCGTGACGCTGATCGGCGCCGCCGACACCGTCCGGGAGCTGACCGACTTCCGCCAGGTCCTCCACACCGAGTCGTTGGGGCGCCTTACCAGGTCGACGGTGTTGGGGGCGCTCGAGGAGCACGAGGAGCAGCGGGCCCGCGCCCGGGGCGTCGAGGTGCTTCCGGTGTCACTGCAACAGCTCATCGTCCACCTGACCTCGGGAGACGTCGGTGGAAGGCGCGACGAGGGTCCGGCTACCGCCCCGGATCCGACGACGACAACCTCACCCCGCAACCGGAACTCGGAGGTCGCATCATGACCGCCCTCTCTGTCGACGCAAGCGTTGTCGCCCGACACCGGCCCACCACGTGGGCGACACGCATCCCGGCCGCGTTCCGGCTGCAGTTCATCGTCCCCACCAATCTGATCATCGTGCCGGCGATGGTGTTCCTGCTGGTCTGGGCGGTGTCCATCGGGATCACCGTGTGGATCCACGCGGCGGCCGGTGACCGTGTCGCCTCTGCGGAACCGATGTACGGCGGCGCGTCGCAGGCGGCGGTGTGGACGCTGGGCTTCATGGCCGCCTACACCGTCACCCAGACGTTGCCGTTCGCGATGGCGCTGAGCTTCAGCCGCCGGACATTCGTAGTGGGCTCCTACCTGGCATTCATGGCGGTCTCGGTCGGATTCGGTGCGGCCTACACGCTGGCCGCCTGGATCGAGAGGGTGACGAACGGCTTCGGCATCCACGCCTACCAGTTTGACACCCCGTTCATGACGAGCACCAACGGCCTCGTCGGCGGGGGCGCCCTGGCCGCGGCGATCGCACTGACGGTGATGACCGTGACCTTCATGTTCGCCGCGGTGTTCCGCCGCATCTCGGTTCTGACCTTCTGGACCCTCCTGGTCGCCCTCGCCGCGGTGCTCGGCGTGCTGATCTTGTTGATCGTGCAGAACGTCGGGTGGTCCGGCCTCGGCGGCTGGTTCCTGCGGCAGACCGCTCTTACCGGGTCGGCGTACCTACTCGGAGTCTCCCTGGTGGCCGGGGCGTTCGGGTACCTGGTCCTACGCAGGGACACGCCCGTCAGTTGACGGCCCACTCCGGGGCGACGTGGGCCGCCCGCCTCCGCCGCTGCAGAGGCGGGCGGACCATCTCATCGTCAGCACGCCGCCCGGCGATACTTACTAAACTGAATTCATGACAGTTCTGTGCACGATCCTTACGCCGGCTCCCGGGATGTCGACGGCGATTCCGAGCACTCCACGAACAGGCTCGCCGACCAGTTCTGGTGGCCCAGATGCCTCGAGTTCTCGTCACGGTCGGCGTGGACCGACGTGATCGCCTCGGATCACGTCGATCGCGCCGTCCTCGCATCGTGTGAACGACTGCGCTGATCCACCAGCGACAACAGCGGGGCGACCCGGACCATGTTCAGGTCCGGGTCGCCCCTCGCGGATGACGCTCACGCGGATCCGGTCACCCCGGCAGCGTCCGTTCGGGCCAGAGGAACTCGAGCTTCACGCGGGAGATGAGCCATCTCCCGTCGACCTTCTTGTACTCATCCTGGTAGATGCCCAGGTAGAACAGCGGGTTCGCGTGACCGCCCCCGGAGGTCATCACACCCTGGCGGGTGAGGTACTCGATCAGGTACCAGCGGCCCTTCGCCGTGTTCTCACCGATCAGTTCGATCCACGGGTTGGTGACCGCATGGATAGCGCTGTATGGCGCTCCGACCTGCTCGGCCACCGCCGCATAGTTCGCGCGGATGGTCTCCCGGCCCACCCAGTCACCGCCGTACTCCTGACTGAACTCGCAGACCGCGTCCTCGGCGAAGATCGAGGCGAGCCCGTCCAGGTCCTGGGAGTCGAAGTAGGCCGAATACGCCAGCCGCAGGTTCTTGATCTCTTCGATCGCGAGCAGCTCGTCGAGCTTGCCGAGGCGACGATCGTTGTCGTCGTCAGACATCGTCGTCACGCCCCCTTACGTGCGCCGGTCGTGACCACGTCGGCCTGCTCGACCACGGAATCCGGGATCGACATCGACGGGTCGACCGAGATGGTCTTGGGGATCAGGTAGCCCTCGAGGCCGGCCACCCCGTGCTCACGGCCGATCCCCGATTCCTTGAACCCACCGAACGGCGAGTTGAAATCCGCCGAGAACGAGTTGACCGAGAACGTGCCGGTCCGCACCCGACGCGCGAGCCGGAAACCGCGCTCTACATCCGTGGTGTAGACCGAGCCGGCGAGACCGTATCGACTGTCGTTGGCGATCCGGACCGCGTCGTCCTCATCGGTGTACCTGAGCACCGCGACGACCGGGCCGAACACCTCCTCCTGGGCGATCTCCATGTCGGGGGTGACATCGACCAGGAGGGTCGGCTCCACGTACCACCCCTTGTCCAACCCCTCCGGGATGCGGCCGCCGAACGCCACCTTCGCGCCCTGTTCCACGGCCCGGTGGATCATCCCCAGTACGTGCTCACGATGGGCTTCGGTGATCAGCGGGCCCATGTCGGTGCCCTCGGCGTGCGGGTCACCGACCTTGATGTCCGCCATGGCTGTCACCAGCCGCTCCACCAGCTCGTCGTGACGCGCCTCCGAGACGAGGAAGCGGCTCTGGCACACGCAGCTCTGGCCGCTGCTCGGGATCACGCTGACACCCAGGAGCGTCGGGACGGTGGTCTCGAGGTCGGCGTCGTCGAGGACGATCGCGGCGGACTTCCCACCGAGTTCTAGGACGACCGGGCGGATGAGCGATCCGCACTCGCGACCGATGTGGGAGCCGACTGTCGTGGACCCGGTGAAGCTCACCATGTCCACGTCCGGGTGCGAGACCAGATACGCGGACTCCTCGGGCCCAGCTGCGACGACGTTGATGACGCCGGGCGGGAACCCGACGTCGTGGACCAGCTGCGCCAGGGCGAACACCGCGAGCGGGTCGGGCTCAGGCACCTTGACCACCACGGTGCAGCCTGCCACGATCGCCGGCGCGACCTTCTGCGAGGTCCCGGGCATGGTGAAGTTGTACGCGACCATTGTTGCCACCACACCGACGGGCTCCT
This sequence comes from Dietzia sp. NPDC055340, assembly GCF_053645335.1. Lineage (NCBI taxonomy): Bacteria > Bacillati > Actinomycetota > Actinomycetes > Mycobacteriales > Dietziaceae > Dietzia > Dietzia sp. NPDC055340. Next base: position 162,236 of record NZ_JBSHML010000005.1, read on the forward strand.
TGACCACGAGCGCCTGCGTCTCGTAGGGCATGATCATGCCGCCGGCGGACCCCCCGGCGAGCGGGCCGAGATCAGCCGTACGGACCTCCTCAAACGGGTAGTTACGGCCGACTTCCGCGTTGTAGTTCCAATGCAGGGTCGGCGCGACGGCCTGGTACACGTCGGCGAGCATCCGGGTGCAACCCAGCTCGTCGACGAGCAGTTCCGCCATCTCGTCCTTGACCTCGTAGAGACGCGACGCGAGGGCTTCACACAATTCCGCGCGTTCCGCAACCGGGCGAGTGGCCCAGTCGGTCTCGTAGAACGCGCGATGGGCCGCCTCGACAGCGGCATCGATGTCCGTCCGGGTCGCGCGCGGAACCTCGCCGATCGGCTCACCCGTGGACGGGGACACGACAGTGAACTTCTCGGTCGACTCCGTCGGCCGCCACTGCCCGTCGATGTAGAACTCGCTATAGCTCCTGGGGAGCATCGATCCTCCTGAATACGTGTGTACTTGGGTGAAGCCGGGGCGATGACCGCTCACGCCTCTACAGATCCAGCACCAGCCGGGGGCAGGCAGCGCGGGAGACGCAGATCATCATGGTTTCCTGCGACTCCTGCTCCTCGGGGGACAGCACGACATCGCGGTGCTCAGCGGTGCCCTCGAGGATCGGCGTCTCACATGAGCCGCACGTTCCCTCGGTGCATGAGGTCGGCACGTAGACGCCGGCCTCGGTGACCACCTCGAGGATCGTCTGGTCCTTCGAGACCTGGACCGTGACCCCGGTCTGGGCGAGCTCCACCTCGAACCCGGTGTCCTCGGACGTGTCGACCTCGATCGCGGTGAACCGCTCGATGTTCAGTGCGCCGGCCGGCCAGGACTCACAGTGCGCCTCGACCGCGGCCAGGAGCGGCTCGGGGCCACAGCTGTAGATCAGCGTTCCCTCCTCGACGGTACCGAGGAGTCCGTCGAGGTCGATCAACCCGTTGGTTTCCTGCGGCCAGATCGTGACCCGGTCCCCCAGGTCACGCAACTCGTCGACGTAGCCCATGGTCGACTCGCTCCGGCCACCGTAGATGAAACGCCATTCGGCACCGGCAGCCTCCACCGCGCGCATCATGGGGATCAGCGGGGTGACGCCGATCCCGCCCGCGATGAACAGGTAACGCGGCGACTCGTGCAGCGGGAAGTGGTTACGCGGCCCCTTCAACTCGACCGCGGAACCGGCCCGGAGCTCGGAGTGGATGCGGCGAGACCCGCCCCTGCCCTCCTGCTCGCGGAGCACCGCGACCCGGAGCGTCTTCCGGTCGGACGGGTCTCCGCACAGTGAGTACTGCCGTATCGCGCCGTCGTCGAGGACGATGTCCACGTGGGCGCCCGGTTCCCACCGGGGCAGGTCGCCGCCGTCGGCCGCGCGGAAGACCAGCTCGATGACGCCGTCCGCGATCTCGCGCCGGCTGTCGACGATCGCGTTGATCGTCTCGTCACCGGTTGCGTTCTCGCCCAGGTCGACGATCTCTGTACGCAGGGGATCGGAAACCATGGTCATTGCTTCCTCAGGATTCCCGCACGATCGAGATGGCGGATTCCGGGCACGCCCGGACCAGCCGACGTGCGGTTTCAGGGGACATCTCGGGAGCGTCGTCGCGGACCACGCCGCGTCCCCGGTCGTCCTCAGCGATGTACTCGGGTTCCAGCGTGTAACAACGCGCATGGCCCACACAGAATTCGTGATCGATCTTGACCTTCATGGTGTGTCCTTTCTGAGGATGCGTCGTCCGGCCTCAGCGGGCAGCCGCGGCAGGGGTGATCTCGTCGACGGTGACCACGAACTCGGTGAGACCGCGGGTCGGCATCGAGTGGGTGTCGATCGTCTGATCCGGCGCGAGGGCGATGCCCGGCATCCGGGTCAGCACCGAGGTGAACGCCACCCGGAGGAAGATCCGGGCCAGGTTGGACCCGAGGCAACGGTGAATTCCTGCACCGAAGGAGACGTGACGCTTGTTCTCCCGGTGCACGTCCCAGGAATCGGCGTTGGGGAATACCGCCTCGTCACGGTTGGCCGAACCCGGGAGGTTCCAGATCTTGTCGCCGGGCTCGAGGTCGTAGCCGTTGAGGGTCGTCTCCTTGGTGACGGTCCGCTGCATGAGCGTCACGTTGACGAACAGGCGCAGCGCCTCCTCGATGGCCTCGTCGAGCAGGGACATGTCGTCCTGCAGCTCCTTGAGGTCGTCGGGGTGGGTGGCCATGTGGTGGATCGTCCCGCTCAACACGGTGCCGGTGGACTCGAGGCCACCCAGAGTCAGGGCGATCATGATCTTAATGAGATCCGCATCCTCGGGAACCTCGCCCCCGGGCCGGCAATTGGCCAACACTGTGACGATGTCGTCGTCCCCCCGGGGATTCTCCCGGCGCTCCTGGAGGATCTCCAGGAGGGCGGCACTGAGGCTTGCGAAGGCGTCGACCGCCCGCTCGGGGACGATGAGTGCGTCCTGCGCCCACTCCGAGAACTGGAGGATCCTGTCGCTGTCGGCGGGAACGCCGAGAATCGCCGCGAAGATCGCACGGGCCTGCATGGGCCGGACGAACTCATCCATGACCTTGAAGCTCGTACGGCCTTCGAGTCCGCTGAGCAGGTCGTCGGCGATGCCCTCGATCAACTCGGAGTGCGCTTCCATCTTCTTGAGCGTCATCAGCGGCTCGATGATCTGGCGCCACTCGCTGTGCACCGGTGGGTCGGTGTCGAGCGGGATGAACACAGGGGTGTCATTGGGATCGTCGTAGCGACGGTCGGCCAGATGTGACGCCGCGCGCCCGGACTGGAAGGTCCGCCAATCACGCTGGATCTTCCACAGATCCTTGTATCGGGTCACCAGCGGCACCGTGGTGTTGCCCTGCTTGTGGAACGCGAGATCGTGTTCCTCGCGGAGGTGCTTGAGGATCTCGAGGTTGTTCTCGTTGTACTCATCGGACCACATGTCGACGAAGGGGCACTTCGGCTGGTCGGCTACAACCGAGTTCGGATCGGGCATTTTCTTACCCATGGGGGTCTCCTGGTGCGTGAGGGGTGACGTTGCCAGTGCTCTCGGGCTCTGCAGAGTGTCAGGACTTGAGCCCCGCGGGGAGCAGGTCGGACTCGCCGGCCTCCACCAGGGAGCCGCCGAGAGCGGTGAAGAGCTTGATCGAGTCGTAGTACTCGACGAAACGGGCCACCTTGCCGTCGCGGATGACGAATCGGGAGATGTACTCATTGGCATACCGGGCACCGCTGCGAAGCGTCATGTCGCTCTTGTAGGTGGCGATCACGACGTCCGGGTCGCTAGCGAGCGTGTCCAGGGTCATGTCGTGCAGGTTCTCGGACCCGTCGATCATGTGGTCTCGCGCCTGGCCCAGGACCTCCATGTAGGCGTCCCGGCCGGCGGTCTCGCGCTCGAACGTCGGCGGACGGAACGGGAGCTCGAAGACGACGTCCTCGGTCGACAGCTCGCGCATGGTCTCGATGTCCCACTTGTTCAGTGCATCGGTGTAGGCACGCACCAGGTCCAGGTTCCTGCTCCGCTGATCATCGGTCATCGTGCACCCCTCCTAGGGCTTGAACTGAAGTCGATTAGGGATCACTGTAACCACTGTCACACAGTGGCGCAAGCCACATGGGCCAAATACTTGGAAATCCTCGCAACCGTATTCGGCCGGACCGTTTCCGCTGGCCAGCGGAACCCACGCCGATACGCAGACGGGGCCCGGGAGAACCCCCGGACCCCGCCGCACCCCTCCGATCGCGCGACAGCTAAACCTCTGGCCGCCCTTCCGACACCAGCTGCACGCGAGAGACCTCATAAACGTCGATGTGTTGCACGAATCCGGTGTTGTCACCGTTTGCGGCAGCCCACCCCTCGCTCTCGGGAGCCTTCTTCAGCGCCTCCTCCGACTCGAACGCCATGATCGAGAACGCATCTGGCTTGGGAGCCCCTTCCGGGATCCCCCAGTTCATCATCGGGTTGTTGTTAAGGAATGTGTGCCACCAGGCGACACCGGGGATCGACTTACCGATGTCCGCATGTTTGCTCAGATAGTGGTCGCGGAACTCCTCGGGCGAGGTGCCCGCCCAGCGGTAGAGAGCGAACAGATACACGGGCTGGTTCTCGATGGAGACCATGGAATGAGACCTTTCTGTTGTGGGCGCCGACGACACGACCACCGGCGCCGAGGGAGATCGATGGGTGCGCCCGCGCGGCCTAGTCGACGAAACGAACCGGCAGTGCGGCGGGCCCGTAGAAGTTGAAGCTCTTCTTGGCGGCCGGATCCTGATCCACCAGCTCGACGCCGGAGAACCGGGTGATGATCTTCTCCAGCACCATCCGCAACTCCATCCGCGTGAGCGATGTGCCCGGGCAGACGTGCGGTCCCCCACCGAACGCGACGTGATTGGCCGCGAGCTGCTTCCGGTCAATGTCCATCCGGTCAGGGTCGTCGAACACCTTGGGATCCCGGTTCGACGTGCCCATCCCCACCCAGAGCATGTCGCCGGCCTTGAGCTGCTGCCCGCCCAGCTCGATATCCTCGGTGACAGCACGGAAGGATCCCTGCACCGGGGAGTACATGCGCAGCATCTCCTCCATGAACTGCGGGATCCGATCGGTTTCCGCCTTCAGCTCGGCCCACATCTCAGGATTCCGACCGAGGAACTCGATCATCTTCGACAGCGCGGTGGCCGAGGTCTCGCTGCCGCCGACCATCGTCAGCTGAAGCACCTGGAACAGGTCATCCCGGCTGAGCGGCGTCTCGCTGGCAGCGTTGAGCTTTACGATCCGCGAGATGAGGTCCTCGGTCGGATTGGCCTCCCGATCGTCGATCTGCCTGTTGCAGTAGGCGTCGAAGCCGTACCGGGTGTCGACGAGCGCCTCGATCTGCTCGTCGGTTTGGTCGGGGTTGCCGACCATCGAGTTGAACCCCTCGGTCCAGTCGAGCATCTGCGGGACCATGTCCCGCGGGAATCCGAGTATGTCGGCGATGACCGTCATCGTGTATTGGTTAGCGAATCCATCGACGAACTCGACCTCCTCTCCGGCCGCGATCCCATCGACGAAGATGTCGGCCGTCTCCTCGATGCGCGGAGCCCAGGACTTGAGCGCGTTCGGGGTGAGGGCGCCCATGATCAGCCGACGATGGCGACCGTGCTCCGGCGGGTCTGCGAAGAGGAGGACCTTCCGGTCGCTCGTCCCGTAGTCCTCACCGAGCTCGTCTTTGGCCCCGGGACGCTGGGCAGCCATGTCGACCATGCGCTGCCACTCGTCGGACACCTGCTCACCGAGCATCTTCTTGGTCGAGAACACCGAGGCGTCCTTGAACACCTTCTGCGCGTGTTCGTGGTCGGCCACCACCCAGAATCCGAGGGCGTCACTGCGGGAGACCGGACACTCCGAGCGCACCTCGTCAAAGGCGGCGTGCGGGCACTTCAGCTGCTCATCGTCGAGGCCGAAGAACTTCTCATACTGAAACTCGGTTGCCATCCCTCACGCTCCCCGGTTGGTAAATCCACCGACGTACTCGAAGGTGCGGACGCTGCCGAATCCCTCGAGCAGCCCGCGGAGCTCGTCGTTGATGGACCCGTAGATCCGGAGATCGAGAACGTCCACGTTCGACATGAGCGCACCCACGACCTCCTGGTCCATCTCCTTGAGGTGCTGCAGGAACGCGTCGGCGTCCCTGTAATGCTCGTGAGCGAAGAGGATCCCCGCACCTTTGTCGATGTAGAAGTTGTGCCCGTACAGATGGCCCCCCTCCCGCTCGGTGCTCGCACTGAGGTCCTTTACGACCGAGCTGAGTCGCTCGAGCGACACGCCCTCATGGATCTTCATCTCCGAAGTGGCCCGCACCTCGTTGCTGCTGTCCGCCATATCGGCTTCCCTTCGACTGAATTGAACTTACTTCTGTTACGGTATGTGAGCTTCCACACACTGTCAACGACTGGTCGCGCTTCCGACTGTTCGCCGACACGAGCCGATCCGAGGACCTACGATGCCTGATCCCCACGCCGCACTGACCGACACAGACCGAGCCGAGATCCTCGCCTTGACCTCGCGTTATGCACACGCCCTCGACCGTCACACCTGGGGGAAACTCGAGTTGGTGTTCGCACCGGATGCGACGATGGAATTCGCCGGGCTACCTCCCGAGACCGGCCCAGCGGCGATCGCCGCGACGTGCGCCCGGGCGCTCGAACCACTCGACGCGAGCCAGCACCTGGTGGGCTCTGTCCTGCTCGAGACGGCCGGGGATTCGGTGACGGTCTCGAGCTATTTCCATGCCCAACACGTCCGCACGGTGGATGGCCGGGCGGCCCTCTTCACGGTCGCTGGTACCTACGACGATCTAGTCGAACGACGCCCCGAGGGCTGGCGGATATCTTTCAGACGTCAGTCGGTCAGTTGGCAGGCCGGCGACCCGCGCATACTGGCCTGACCGCGGCGCCAGCCGAACGGCAATCGGTCCAGCCCAAGACCGACATTGATTGCCCGGCACGTCAGATGTTCAGCTGAGGGCCACCACACACTTTCCGGTGGTCCGTCCCGACAGCATGTCCACAACAGCCTGGGGCGCCGACTCCAGCCCCTCGTACCGTGCGAGATCCAGCGTCAAACGGCCAGACCCCCACAGATCCGCGATGTGCGCCCGCGCTTCCGGGAGCTGGTCCGCGAATGTGCCCGCCAGAAAGCCCCGGAGGTTCAGGTCCTTGGTCGTCGCGGCGAAAAGGTTCTCCGGCGCATGCGGAGGTTGCCCGTCGTACCCCGCGATCGCTCCACACAGAGCGACCCGGCCATACGGGCGCAGGTGGTCGAGCGCGGCCCGCAGATGCTCCCCTCCCACACTGTCGAAATACACATCGATCCCGTCAGGGCTGAACTCGGACAGCGGGCCGTCCAGGCCGTCGCGCCAGTTGAAGGCGGCATCCAGTCCGAGCACCTCGGTGAGATAGGCGACCTTTTCCGCACTGCCGGCACTCCCGATCACCCGACACCCGTGCGCCTTGGCCAACTGCGCCGCCACACTGCCCACCGCGCCGGCCGCAGCGGACACCCAGACCACGTCCTCGAACCTTAGCGAGGCCACCTCGAAAAGCCCGGCCCACGCCGTGAGGCCCGTCATTCCCAGTAGTCCCACCTGGAGTTCCGGCGGGCCCAACTCACTGTCCAACTTGGCCAGCGCCCCGGCCACACCCAAAGCCTGGTTACTCGGGTCGACCAGCGCGTAGTCGCGATATCCGAGATCGTGATGAACAAGATCCCCGGGAGCAAAGCCGTCCACGTCGGACTCGACCACCTCGCCCACCGCCATTCCCGCCAGCGCCTCCCCCGGCTTGAGCGCCGGCAGGTACCCGGGAGGTGAAACGGGATCAAGACGCAGACGCGTGGCGGCATCAACCGACAGGAGCCGATTCTGGATCAGGACGTGCCCCGGCGCCATGACGGGCATTTCCGCGGGCACCACCTCTAGATCCTCCGCAGCGAGTGCGCCGTCGGGGTGGCGCACCAGGCGCACCTCGCGATTGATCCGCCGTTTCGCGCCTGATGCCCTGCCGTGCAAAGTCGTGTCGGTCACCGATGACCCGCCTTCCGGTTTGTGGAGTCCCGCCCGATAGACACCCACGTGTGGGGTGGCTCACATCAAGCTAAATGAACTGACTTCACTTTGCTTGCGATTCGACGAGATGCACTGAGCCAATCTGAAACTCGATGCCGTAGCGCGCGTTGGTGCGACACCACAGATGCCCGCCCAGAACACGAGCGGAGGGGGCCCGCTTCCCATGGACGTTCGCCTAACTTTCCCGCCTACATCGGCGGCGCGCCGGTCTCCCCCTCGGGGACCCCGCGCCGCCGTAGCTCCGCCTCGGCCCGCGCCAGGCCCCCGTGCTCGAGCGCGGCCAGGTAGCTGTGGTCCGACCACACCAGTCGGCCCCGCCGCCGAACCTCGACCTCGAGCTCGCCGGCGAGGTGCTCGATCGCCCCGGCCGAATTCCGTCCCTGCGACGGCAGCGGCACCGGCAGCACGTGCGCACGCTCGAGCGGCGACCGCCCCACCACGCGCACCTGCCAGCCGTAGCCGCGACCGGCCAGCCGCCATTCGTCGTCGCCCACCTCGGCGCGCACGGGCGAGACGACCGGGTTGCCCAGCCGGATCACCCGCCCCCCGGGCAGCCGCACGACCAGTGCGGTGACCTCAGTGCGCAGCGGACCCGAGTGGATCTGCCCGCCGGCGAAGGCGACGCAGGTGTCGGGCTCGCTGAACGCCTGCGCCTGCCCCCACCACCAGGAGTCGGGGAATCCCTCCGCGCCCCAATTCTTCTCGCCGTAGACCTCGGCGCCGTCGAACTCCCAGCGCTGCCCGTCGAGTTCGGCCCACCCGTGTGCGCGCCCGCCGAGCAGCCAGGGGTGCCAGTACTGATTGAGCGCGGGCACGGACTGGAAGATGCTCGACCCACCGACCGCGGGGTGCGGCCACTCGACGGGGTCGGTGATGTCCACGTGGAGCCGCGCGCCGTCGCCCAGGTCCACACGGATTCCGTCGTGGCGGTACTCGAACAGGTCCCCGGACCGGGCCCCGACGCGGTGCGGGTGCGCCCAGCCGTGGGGTGCGGCGGCCAGGCGGAGGGAGGAGAAGATCGACGACGACCGCCCCTCACCGTCCCGCCACGTTCCGCCCGCTTCGACCGGCAGTCGCACCTCGTCCGCGGCCAGCCCGAGCGTGGCCCACTGCCCTTCGGGCCCCCGGTTGACCCCGATCAGCGCGATGACCACCCGCCCGCGATCGGAATCCGTGAGCCGGAGGAAGTAGCCCTCCATGTCCACGCCGTGTGCTCGGAGCGGATCGCCGAAGGGCACGTCTGCGCCGGTGGCCCGGTACCAGCCGAGGAGGCTCATGCTGCCAGCGTCGCACATGAGGCCTAACTTGGATACCGTGACCTCACCGCCTCTCGCACTCCGCCCGCCGAGCAACCGCGTCGACCCGCGCTGCCGGAGGTGGTGGACAGCGCAGGCCGCCCTGGTCGTGGTCGGCCTGCTGATCGCGCTCTCGGTCGTCCCGTTGTTCCTGGGCCCGTTGCTGCTGCTCGCCCCCGCGGTGTGGCTCGTGATCGGCGCGGCGGCGATCGTGGTGGTTCCGCGCGTGCGCTGGTCGATCCACCGCTGGGAGGAGACCGACACCGCCATCTACAGCCGTAGTGGACTGTTCTGGGAGGAGTGGCGCGCGGCGCCGCTGTCGCGGGTACAGACCGTCGACAAGACCCGCGGGCCCCTGGAGCGGTTGTTCGGTCTCGCGACGGTGGTGGTGACCACGGCGTCGTCGAAGGGCGCGGTCCGGATTCGTTCCCTCGACGCGCAGGTGGCCGAGGAGATGGCCCGGCGTCTCACCGTGACCGCCGAGGGCGACCAGCGGGACGCGACATGACGGCACGAGCACAGCGTCTGGACCGTCGGACCATCACCGCGAGCACGGTCATCGCGGCCGGCGCCCTGCTCCTCGCGGCGATCCCCACAGCGATCGGCATGGTCCTCGGCGGGCTCGGCGCCGGCTGGGTCGCGCTGTGGTGTGTCGCCGGGCTCGTCATCGGCACCGCATCGACCGCGGCCATGGAGGCGATCCGCCTCGCCGTCACCACCTTCCGCCTCGACGACCACCGCGTCGAACGGCGCGTCCGTTTCCTGGCCAGCACCACCACGTCCATCGCCACCTCCCGGGTACGCAGCGTGGAGATCTCGGCGAATGTGGTCCAGCGACGGATGGGCATCGCGACGGTGAAGCTCTCCAGCGGCGAGACCGACGGAGCACGCCTCACCCTGGCCTCGCTCGATCGGCAGGCCGCCGAGGGATTGCGACGCCGACTGCTGGCCGATCGCGCCTCGGCGGACTCCACCGAGGTCGCGCGCGTCGATCCGGGCTGGGTGCGCTACGCCCCGGCGAGTCTCATGACCCCCATGTTCGGTCTCATCGCGGTGGGCGTGGTGTTCCAGGTGGCCGACTGGTTCCAGGCGGTTCCCGAGATACTGTCCTGGGTCTGGGGCCGCATCGAGGACGTCCCGATCCCCCTGCTCGTCGTGGCCGCGATCCTGGCGGTCCTGCTGGTCGGGTCGCTGATCTCGGCGGTGTTGTTCGTCGAGAACTGGTGGGCGATGCGCCTGCATCACCACCGGGACGGCTCGCTCGAGATGCGCCGCGGCCTGCTCGTGGGTCGGCACACGACGCTGGACGGCAGCCGGATCCGCGGTATGACCCTGCACGAACCCCCCGGTTTCCGCATGGTCGCCGCCGCGCGCCTGGACGTCGTCGCGATCGGGGTGGGAATCGGCAACGACGAGAACGGCCAGACCAAGCCGAGCCCCGCCCTGGTGCCGGCCTCACCGCGCGACGTGCCGGTCGGGGTCGCCGAGTCGGTGCTCGGGGTGGAGCTGCCCGGGTCGGGGTCGCTACGTGCCCACCCGCCCCGGGCCCGACGACGACGACACCTCCGCGCCCTCCTGACCACCCTCGCCCTCACCGCGTTCGCACTCGTGCCGGCGCTGGTGTGGTCATCGCTGTGGTGGGTGCCCGTCGCCGTGGTCGCGGTCTCCGGGGCGGTCTCGGCGTGGATCGCGTCCGACAACTCCCGCGGATTGGGCCACGCGGTCACCGACCGTGTGGTGGCACTGCGCAAGGGGTCGATCATGCGGCGAACCGACGTCCTCACCCGGGATGGGATCCTGGGCTGGAACATCCGCCGCACCCCGTTCCAGCGTCGCGCGGGCCTGGTCACCCTGTTCGCGACCTCGGCCGGCGGCACGGGCGCATTCCGGCTCCCCGACCTCGGCCACGACCAGGCGGCGCAGGTCTGGCGCACCGCCGGCGACGTGTGGGATCACCTGGCGCTCTAATCGGCGTCGAGGGGCCTGACGTCCGTGGCGGGATCCAGCTTGCGGACAAGGCTCGGGGCGAGTTCGGCGAGATCGAACTCGGCCAGGAGTCGGCGGGCCTCGTCGTCGTCGACCCCGGCGAGGATCCGCGCGATGGTCACCCCATGCGTGGGAACGGTGACCACCCGGATCTCCTCCCCCGCCTCCACCGGGCCGGCGGTGAGGACCCGCGCATACGCGCCGGGGCGACCGCCCTCGGTGAACCGGCGCACCCACTTCGGGCGACCGACGCGGTGCGCGAAGGTCTGGCACGGGATGCGCGGCGTGGTGATCTGCAGGCGCAGTCCGCCGGTTCCCACCTCGAGCTCGGTTCCGATCTGCAGCTGGGAGGTGTCGATGCCGGTGACCCGCAGGTTCTCGCCGAAGAAGCCCAGCGGGACGGGTCCGCCGAGCTCAAACTCCCACTGCTCGACATCCGAATCCGAGAGCAGATAGACGGCCTTCCACTCGCCGCCGTGATGCTCGCGGTCGGCCTGGATGTCGCCGTGGAGGCCCAGGCGACGCACTGCGACAGGGCCCTCGACGGGGCGCTTGTCGATCGCCGAGACACCCACGCGGCCGGGCACGGTGAGCAACTGGTCGACCACGCACACGGCGCGGATCGTGAAGGCGTCCGGGACGCCGGCCGACTCGACGCCCGACATCAGTGGCCGAATCGCCGGTTGCGGGCGCCGTAGTCGCGCAGCGCGCGCAGGAAGTCGACGCGGCGGAACGCCGGCCAGTAGGCCTCGGTGAACCAGATCTCCGAGTACGCGCTCTGCCACAGCAGGAACCCGGACAGCCGCTGCTCGCCGGAGGTGCGGATCACCAGGTCAGGGTCGGGCTGACCGGAGGTGTAGAGGTGCTCGCCGATCCCCTCTACGGTCATGGCATCGACCAACTCCTGGCCGGTACGGCCCTCCGCGATGAGCTGCGCGACGAGGTCGCGGGCGGCGTCGGCGATCTCGTGTCGGCCGCCGTAGCCGATCGCCACGTTGACCTTGCAGCCCGGCCGTCCGACGCTCGCCTTCTCGGCGGCGCGCAACCGCGCGGCGATCTTCTCCGGGAGCACCTCGAGGCGGCCGACGATCCGGACCTCCCAGTTGCGGTCGGGCCCGGTGATCTCGTCGACGACATCGGCGATGACCTGGAGCAGTTCCTCGAGCTCGGCGGCGTCGCGGCCCAGGTTCTCGGTGCTGAGAAGGTAGATCGTGGCCACGTCCACGCCGAGCTCGTCGCACCAGCCGAGCAACTCCGCGATCTTGGTGGCACCGGCGCGATAGCCATGACTCACATCGGTGAATCCGGCCTCGCGTGCCCAGCGCCGGTTTCCGTCCGCCATCACGGCGATGTGGCGGGGCAGCCTCGACTCGTCCAGCGAGGCGCGCAGGCGCGACTCGTAGAACGTGTACAGGGGTGAGGAGGCGTCCACGCGGGACAGAGTACCGCGCGGTGCCCCCTCGACCGAGCGCCGCCTCGACCACCATCGGATCATCCGCGGCGACCCTTTCGCACCGCTTCGGCGAGTGTGCGCAGGCTGTCGGCAGTGGTGTCCCAGCCGATGCAGGCGTCGGTGACGGACTGGCCGTACACCAACTCGGCGGCCTCCACCGACTGGGCCCCGGGCTCGATGAAGCTCTCCACCATGAGACCGGAGATGCCGTGCTCGCCACCGGCGATCCGATCGGCGAGCTCGCCGACGACCTCGGCCTGGCGCACATGGGACTTGCCGGAGTTGGCGTGGCTCGCATCGACCATGACCAGACCCGGGAGCCCGACCTTCGCGACCGATGCCACGGCGGCGGCCACCGACTCGGCGTCGTGATTCGGGCCACCGGTGCCGCCGCGCAGGATCACGTGACAGTCGTTGTTGCCGGCGGTCTCGACCACGGACGCGCGCCCCTCCGCGTCGGTGCCGAAGAACACGTGCCGCGACGCCGACGACCGGCAGCCGTCCACTGCGACCTGCACCTCACCGTCGGTGCCGTTCTTGAAGCCGACCGGCATGGACAGCCCCGACACGAGCTGGCGGTGCACCTGGCTCTCGGTCGTGCGTGCGCCGATCGCGCCCCAGGAGACGGCGTCCGCGATGTACTGCGGGCTGGTCGGCTCGAGGAACTCGGTGCCGACGGGAAGTCCCAGGTCGAGCACGTCGAGCAACAGCTTGCGCGCGGTACGCAGGCCACGCGGGATGTCGTAGCTGCCGTCCAGCGCCGGGTCGTTGATGAGACCCTTCCAGCCGACGGTGGTGCGCGGCTTCTCGAAGTAGACGCGCATGACGATCAGCAGGTCCTCGGCGAGCTCCTCACTCAGGGCGGCGAGGCGCCTGGCGTAGTCGAGCGCGGCCTCGGTGTCATGAACCGAGCAGGGGCCAACCACCACGAGCAGGCGGTCATCGCGGCCGGCCAGCACATCGGCCACATCGCCGCGGCTGCGCTCGACGAGCGCCTCGCGGGCCGCACCCAGCGGCATCTCACCGAGGATCTCGGTGGGGGTCGGCAGCGGCGAGTACGACAGGACCCGTCGGTCAGCGGTCTGGGTGGGATTCTCGGCGGTGATGGTCACGGCGGTGCGCTCCTGGTATCTCGGTGGTGGCGGGCCGGGTGCCGTGATCTGACGATGCCCTCGTCGACACCCGGGCCGCCTGTCTGAAATGGCGGGAGGCGGCGACCATGCTGGTCACCGCCTCTGGGCTCCGGGTGTCGACGTCCCTTCTAGAGGACGCGTGCGCTCGCGGCGCGGGCTCCACCCGGAGCCCACATAAAGCGCCAATAGGCGCGAGCGTTCGACATGCGGGCCACCATAACAGAACCTCCCATCGGGGCGGCGGCGGGGCGGCCGCGCCCCGGCGGACATCACAGGGGCCAGAGAACAGTGGCTCGAACACTTGATCTAACTATTCCTCCCCCGTAGACTAGTTCATACGTTCGATGTCGCGGTTCGACCGACGAGGAGGCGGTGAGCATGGCCATGACGAGGCCTGGGTCCACCGGCCCGCTCCGCGCGGTCCTGGACCCCGTCGACGAGCTCGATCCCGATGCGGTGAGCGACGCCGCCCGACACGCCACGAAGGCACAGAACCTCGCCGGGGCCACGCGCCTGGAGGCCGCTTTCCGCCTTGTCGAGGCCTTCCGCAGAACCGACGAAGCCGAGAAGACCGCGGCACGTCCGGCGTTCGCCCGACTGGAACCCGCCGACCGCGCCAGGAACGAGTTGTCCGCCGCAATGTGCCTGACCAGCTGGCACGCTGCCCGGCTCGTTTCCGCCGGCATACAGCTCCACACTCGCCTTCGACTTCTCCGCGACTCCGTCTCCCACGGCCTGTTCCCCGAGCAGCTCGCCATCGACACCGCATGCCGACTGGCCGAAGTGCCCGACCGGATCGTGCGTTCCGTGGAATCCGACGTAGTCCGCATGCTGGGCCGGGCACTCGACGGCGGCAGCAGACCCAGCCGCACCGCCCTGGATGCGATTGTCGATGCGGCGGTGACCAAACATGACCCAGGATCTCGCGAAGACGCGGTCGCCGCCGCTTATGAACAGCGCAAAGTCCGTTTCCGCCCGGGGCCCAACGGCATGACCACCATGTGGGCGAATCTGCCCGCAGCTGATGCCGAGAAGCTCCGCCGTCGGATCGACTCGGCCGCCCAGGCCGCACTGGATGCCCTCCACCCGCGTACCCGGGACCAGCTTCGAGCGGACGCGCTGTGCGCGCTCGGCGACCCCACCACGAATGATGTGTGTGACCCGCTCGGCGACGAGACGACCGGCAGCCCGTGGGCCACCGACTCGCCGGTCCGCATCTGCGTCATCGACGGTCGTGCGCAGGGCCTACCCAACCAGGTCGAGTTCGTCCGAGGCGCGTACGCCAGCTTCGACTGGCTGTGCGAGCAGCTGCTAGCGGGCGGCGACTCGAAGGTGCGCTTCGAGGTGGTCGACCCCGCCCCCGGCGCGCTCGACTCTCCCGACGCGGGCCTGAAGTATGTCATCAGTGCGGCGCTCGCCGAGCGCATCCGTCTTCGTGACGGCACCTGCCGGCACCCGGGTTGCACTGTCGATGCGAAAGACTGCGACGTCGACCATATTCTGGCGTTCGACCAGTTGAACCCCGCCCTAGGCGGCCCGACAGCCGAGTGGAACCTGCTCTGCCTGTGCCGCAAGCACCATCGCGAGAAGACATTCGGTCACAACGCCTACCGACCGGGCCCACTCGGCGAGCTGATCATCATCACAGGCTCCGGACACGAGTACCGAACGCTCCCCGGTGGCCCACTCGCCCGCGCCCGCGACCAGATACTCGAACACCAATGGCGAGAACACGTCGCACACCTCATCGCCGAGGACAACCACGTCACCAATCCCCCGGGAGCCGACCGGCAATACCGCCGGAACCCCTCGTATGGCGCGCCACCCTCCCACGAGGACGTCGGCGGCGATCCCCGCTCCGCTTGAGCGCACACCCACCCGCTCGGCATGCTCAGCGCTGCCACGTGTCCGAACGCCCGGCCACCTCATGGATCGCATCGATCTCTCGCAGCCCCATTCGCCGGGGCTGGGATCGTAGGTACCGGCCGACGCCCCTACGCGGCACCACCACGACCGCGCCATCGGTCGGCTGCGTCCTGACCGTGAACCCGCGGCGGGCGCCCACCACGACGATCAGTCCGGTCACCGGGACCGGGAAGCCAACTCGTTCCGCGAGCATGCACGAAGCCCGCGTGGCTTCGTAGCGACTGTTACGTACGTAGGGAACTCTGCGTCCGTTGACCATCACCGTGTCTCCGCCCACCCACACCGCCGCCTTCGGGTGGTGCTTGGCGTTCACTGTGACCACGCCGCCGGGGCCGATCACGATGTGGTCGATATCGGCACCACGGTCCCCGACCCGGACCGCGTGCAGGACTCGCCACTCAGTCCCGACGCGCGAGAGTTGTTCGGCGACCGCCTCCTCGCCATCGGCGCCGATCCGCCAGGCTCGCTCATTCGTGTTCGCATCGACGAGCCGGGCCAACAGGTGGCGCACCCGGCCCTGAGCCCGGCGTTCGGCCAACGCACACTCGCGCGCCGCAGCACCGGCACGCACATCAGCGAGGTCGCGCCAGCTCCTCCCCGGCGGCGTCGGCATTGATGAGACGACACCAGCCGGGGGCGGGCCTTGCCGGGCCTGCGTGTCGGAGGTGTCAAAGGTGTCGAAGTGCTCATCTATCGCTGCTCGCAGCAGCGGCAGGTTCGACATGTCATCGGAGTGGAAACGTCCCGTCTTCATGTCGAGGTAGCCCAGATCAGTGCCACCGGGAGTGGCGGCGTACAACCTGTCGTGCCCGAAACGGGCCCACCGGCGAACGATCCACTCCGTCACGAGGTCTCCCCCTCGTCGCACGCCGAGGTCGTCGAGATAGTCAGATAATGCCCGATCATCGGTTGTCCTTTGCCAGTTCATCCGGCAGCTGGAGAACCCGGGCGGGGTGAGGGCGACGAAGACGGCGCGGAGGCGCTGCACGCGCACTCGAGAGGGAGGGGACGCCCGAGGACTCGCGCTACATGAGGGGTTCGTGGCCGCGCCGGGGCGCCAGCACGGCCGCCAACAGCATAGATGACCCGTTTCTCGGCCGGACGGAGTTCCGGAGCGCAAGCCATTAGGTGACCGGGAATACCAGACCGGGTCCTTTTGTTTGACATGTCAGCAAGTTAGAATAGGGCCGACGCCCCAGGCAGATCACGACAGACCAAACGAGAGGCCATCACCATGCAGTTCGGAGTCTTCAGCATCGCCGACATCACGCCGGACCCGCTGACAGGCGAGATACCCACCGAGCACGAGCGATTGGAGGCGATGGTCGAGTACGCGGTACAGGCGGAGCAGGTCGGACTGGACGTCTTCGCGCTGGGCGAGCACCACAACCCGCCGTTCGTCACGTCCTCCCCCACCACGACGCTCGGCTACATCGCGGGCAGGACCTCCGAGATCATCCTCTCGACGGCCACCACGCTGATCACCACCAACGACCCGGTGAAGATCGCCGAGGACTACGCCATGCTCCAGCACCTGGCCGGCGGCCGGGTGGACCTGACGATGGGCCGCGGCAACACCGGCCCGGTGTACCCGTGGTTCGGCCAGGACATCCGCCAGGGCCTGCCGCTGGCCATCGAGAACTACGAACTGCTCCACCGACTCTGGAACGAGGACGTCGTGGACTGGGAGGGCAAGTTCCGCACGCCGCTCCAGCAGTTCACCTCGACCCCGCGCCCGCTCGACGGCGTGGCCCCGTTTGTGTGGCACGGCTCGATCCGCTCCCCGCAGATCGCCGAGCAGGCCGCCTTCTACGGTGACGGCTTCTTCCACAACAACATCTTCTGGCCGATCAGCCACACCAAGCAGATGGTCGAGCTGTACCGCCGCCGCTACGAGCACTACGGCCACGGCTCCGCCGACCAGGCGATCGTCGGCCTGGGCGGGCAGTTCTTCGCCCGCGCCAACAGCCAGGACGCCGTCAACGAGTTCCGCCCCTACTTCGACAACGCCCCCGTCTACGGCCACGGCCCGTCGCTGGAGGACTTCACCGCACAGACCCCGCTCACGGTGGGCTCGCCGCAGCAGATCATCGACCGCTACATGACGATGCGCGAGCACGTCGGCGACTATCAGCGCCAGATGTTCCTGGTCGACCACGCCGGCCTGCCGCGGAAGACGGTCCTCGAGCAGATCGAGATCCTCGGCACCGAGATCGTGCCCGTACTGCGCCGCGAGCTGGACGCCCTGCGCCCGGCCCACGTGCCGGACGGCCCCACCCACGCCGGCCGGGTCGCCGCCCGCGACGCCGAACTGGCCGCGTCCGGCGAGCCCGCCTACGACGACGCCTACCGCTTCGGCACCGGCGACAACTGGACGGGCCTGACCGTCGAGGGCGGTCAACGCGCCCAGGAGCAGTCCCTGGCCCGCGACCGCCGCAACCAGACCCGCCTCGAGCAGTCGCAGGCCGGGAAGGAGAACAAGTGAACACCCACGCCACCAACCCCGCCGGCGAACGGCCGCTGAACCTCGTCGTCGTCGCCGCAGGGACCTCGGTGCCCTCCAGCACCAGGATGCTCGCCGACCAGCTCACCAAGGCCACCCGTGACGCGCTGGCGCGGCACGGCCAGGACGTCCACGTGACGGTCCTGGAGGTGCGGGAGCTCGCGCACGAGATCGTCGACGCCACCTTCACGCGGTTCCCCGGCGACAAACTCAAGGTCGCAGTGGAGGAGATCGGACGCGCCGACGGCGTGATCGCGGTGACGCCGACCTACAACCAGTCGTACTCGGGCCTGTTCAAGGCACTGTTCGACGTGATCGAACCCGGCACCCT
The DNA here is from genome assembly GCF_053645335.1 of Dietzia sp. NPDC055340. Classification (NCBI taxonomy): domain Bacteria; kingdom Bacillati; phylum Actinomycetota; class Actinomycetes; order Mycobacteriales; family Dietziaceae; genus Dietzia; species Dietzia sp. NPDC055340. The sequence goes on from NZ_JBSHML010000005.1 coordinate 180,487, forward strand.
CACCGGCGTCCCCGTGGCGCTCGGCGCGACCGGCGGCACCGCGCGACACTCGCTGGCGATCGACTACGCGCTGCGGCCGATGTTCGCCTACCTCAAGGCCGACGTCGTGCCCACCACGGTGTTCGCCGCGAGCGAGGACTTCGGCGCGGTGACCACCGCCGCCGACGAGAACTCGCTGGCCTCCCGGACGGCGCGCGTCGGAACCGAGTTGGGTGACTACATGTTGCGCTTCGCCGGCGTGACGGCCGGCGCCGTGGCACCCACCCGCGCCGACGCGGGCCGGGGACGAAGGACCGACGACGACGAGTTCGGCGACTTCGTGCCCATGGGAGATCTGTTGGGCCGCTGATCAGGTCAGCGACACGGGGCGGGGCTCAGGAGCGATCCTGGACCTCGTCGCCTTCCACACCGGCACGGTCCGTGCCCTCGTCGGCGAGCTGATCCGCCTCCGGGTGCTCGGCGTCGAAACTCTCCGGCAGACCCTTGATGTGCTTGTTCATGTTGCGGATCAGCAGGATCGTGGCGATCAGCAGGAGCAGTACCACCGGGATGCCGATCGGCGACGCCTTACCGAACTCCGGTCCGAGCGGGTTGTCGTTGTACCCAGGCGTGCCCGGCGACTGGTTCTGCGCCAGCACCATCGCCGACTCGTACGCCAGAATCTGGACTTCGGGCCCCAGGGTGATCATCGCGGGTCCTCACTCGTGCTCGGTCCGACGGGCAGGTCGACGTGCGGGTCGACGCCCTCGAACAGGTCTGCCTCGTATTGTCCCTCACCGAGCTCCGGCGAGCCCACCCGGCTGGCGGCCAGCTCGAACTCCTCGGTCGGCCAGACCCGCTGCTGCATCTCCACCGGGGCCGCGAAGAACCAGCCGTTGGGGTCGATCTGGGTGGCATGCGCCAGCAGCGCCGAGTTTCGCTGTTCGAAGTAGCCCGCACACTCCACGCGCGTGGTGACCCGCTCCATGATGTCCGGGCGGTCGCCCCAGCGGGACAGGAACTCCTCGAAGTGGCGGACCCCGTCCCGGGCGTACAGCTCGTCGTCCAGCAACTGCAGGCGGCTCTTGGGGAAGCCGTGCGTGTAATAGACCTTGGCGATCGCCCACGGGTCGCCGGCCTCCGAATAGCGGGTGGGATCGGCGGCGGCCTCGTAGGCGGCCATCGATGCTGAATGCACCTTCAGATGATCCGGGTGGGGATACCCACCGTTCTCGTCGTAGGTGATCATCACGTGCGGCCGGAACTCCCGGATCCTGCGGACCAGGGCCCCGGTCGCCTCGTCGTCGTCGACCAGGGCGAAACATCCCTCGGGCAGCGGCGGCAGGGGGTCGCCCTCGGGCAACCCCGAGTCCACGAACCCCAACCAGTGGTGGTCGACGCCCAGGATGTCGGCCGCGCGCGCCATCTCGCGGCGCCGCACGGCAGGTAGGTCCGCGGTGATGTCCGGGCGGTCCATCGCCGGGTTGAGGATGTCGCCACGCTCACCCCCGGTGCAGGTCTCCACCAGGACGCGGACACCCTCGGCCGCGTACCTGGCCATGGTCGCGGCCCCCTTGGACGCCTCGTCGTCGGGATGGGCGTGAACCGCCATCAGCCGGAGACCGGCCATCGTGGCACCTGCCGTTCTGTGCTCGCGCTAGTGTGACCGCCCCATTCTAGGGTCGTCCGCGCCGGAGATGCCCCCGGGCGGCCCCGCCGACCCGCCCCCGATAGCCTGGGGGCATGAGTGAGCCGAGGTCGGACGCCACGTCGCCGCGTCCCCCTGCCCTCCCCGAGGGGCGATATGACGGGGTCGACGAGCGGTCCGGGTTCATGGGCAAGGTCGTCGCCGGGTTCCTCGTGGCGCTCGTCCTCGCGCTCCTGGTGGCCGGTGGGTTCACCATCTATCGCCTCAACGCCACGCCCTCCATCACCAGCGAGGTGATCGGCGTCGAGGTGATCGACGAGCAGTCCATGCGCATGTCGATGACCGTCACCCGCGACGAGCCGGGCGAGGCCGCCTACTGCATCGTCCGCGCGCAGGACCAGTCCAAGGGCGAACTCGGCCGCCGCGAGGTCTACGTCCCCCCCTCCGACAACGGCACCGTGCAGGTCGATGCCGAGATCGCCACGACCGGGCGCGCGTACATGGGCGACGTGTACGGGTGTGGCAACGACATCCCCGACTACCTGCGGCGCTAGCCCGTTGGGCGACCGGCCCTGTGTTAGCATCGGTTGCATCAGCACGGCTCCCTTTGGCGGGGCCGTGTTTTTGTTACCTGCACGGCGAAACACAGATTGGAGTGCGCCCCATGGCGAACGACACCCAGGTCCACTGGCTGACCCAGGACTCGTACGACCGCCTCTCGGCCGAGAAGGAGGCGCTCATCGCGAACCGCCCCCTGATCGCCGCCGAGATCAACGAGCGGCGCGAGGAGGGCGACCTCAAGGAGAACGCCGGCTACCACGCCGCGCGCGAACAGCAGGGCCAGGAAGAGGCCCGGATCCGCACGATCGACGACCTGCTGGCCAACGCCCAGGTCGGTGAGGCCCCCACCGAGTCCGGCGTCGCACTCATCGGATCCGTCGTCCGCGCCTACTACAACGGCAACGAGGACACCAAGGAGACCTTCCTCATCGGCACCCGCGGTGAGGGCTCCGGCAAGGACGACCTGGAGATCTACTCCCCGGAGTCGCCGCTCGGCAAGAACATCCTCGGCGCCAAGGTCGGCGAGACCCGCGAGTACACCGCTCCCAACGGCAAGACCGTGTCCGTCACCGTCGTGACCGCGGAGCCGTACCAGAGCTGACGGTCTCCGACCGCCTCCCGGTGGTAGGTTTTCCACGAATGTCGGGCCGGATTATCGGACCCGATTCCGCGCCGGTGTAGCAGGAGTTCCACGTGTCAGACGGTTCCCACGACAGGCCCCTCGGCCCCGCGCCGAAGATCGAAGCGGCGGCCGGGCGGGTTCTGGGTCCGGCGCTGCGCACAGGCCAGTCGCCGTTCGAGGAAGACCTGTACACGTGGACCCCCGAGGTCGCAGAGGAGCTCGCCCGCCGACTCGACGCCGATCCGGACGAGTCGGCGGGCGAGTCCATGCGCTCCCCCGTCATGCAGGCGCTGCACGACCAGCTCGAGGGCGCGCCACGGCCCGTCGTGCTGCTGGCCGCCGAGCTGCTCTACATCCAACAGTTGCCGCTGTCCACGGTGACTGCCCGCCTCAAGCGTGGACGTGTCCGCGACGTCCTGTCGTGGACCGAGAACCCCCCGGAGATCCCCGCGGACCTGGACGAGGTACTCACCGAGCGGGGCCCGCTGACCGGCGGGCTGGGCTTCAACGTCCAGATGCGCGAGCACCTGCGTTGGCTGTGCTCGTTCATCATCCACTGGGCGGAGCTCGACGCCTCGGTGCGCGACGCCGCGCTCAGCGACCCGTGGGAGTTCCAGCGCGCCGCCCGCTCCACTCCCGGCGACTGGCGGGCGATCCGTTACAGCCTGCAGTATCTCGTGTGGCCGGGCCACTTCCAGCCGATCGTCAAGCACGAGCACAAGACCCGCATCCGCGATGCCTTCGCCGACCTCATCAGCGGCCCGTCCGGGATCGACGAGCTGGACATCGATCAGGACCTGCACCGGATCTCCGAGGTCCTGTCCGCCCAGCTCGGCCAGCCGGTCGACTGGTACCGGGGTTCGGTGGCCAACCAGTGGCAGCGGCACCGCGACGACCACTCGCGGCGGGCGTGGCTCGTGCGCCCGGGCCGCGGCGGGGTCGGGCAGGCCGGCCAGTGGGTAACGCAGAACCGCATCGCCCTGCCCGCCTCCCATCTCCCGCGGATCCCGGCCCACGCCAGCCGCCTCGAGGTCTCCCAGGCAGTCGAGCAGGGGTACCCGCACCTCGACTACCAGGCCCGTTTCCAGCTCACCGCCGAACTGCACACCTTCCTGTCCCGGATGAGCCCGCAGGACGTGGTGGCCACCGTCGCCGACGCCCGGCTGCAGCTGGGCACGCTGACCGACGATCTCGGTTACGTGGAGGACGGCGGCCAGCAACTCGAGCGGTCGGTGCTGTGGAGCGAGGTCACCCTCGACCTCGACTCGCTGCCCAGCCCGCTGTCGGAGTTGATCGGCGAACCCGGAACCGTCGTGGACCTCACCGACGGGCTCGACGCGCTGCTGTCGGCCATGCACCCGGGGAGCCACTCCTCCGAGTCCGCGATCGCCGAGGCTCCCGCCGCCGGCGCCGTGCCCACACTGCCCGCGGTGACCGACGAGTTGGCCGACGGTCTGCACATGCCCCGCGAGGAGCTGCAGGAGATCGTCGACACCCTGCAGTCGCGGCAACAGATCGTGTTCTACGGCCCGCCCGGCACCGGTAAGACCTACCTCGCCCAGGAGCTGGCCCGTTTCCTGGCGGGTGCCGACGACCCGAGCCGGGTCCAGCTGGTGCAGTTCCACCCCAGCTACGCCTACGAGGACTTCTTCGAGGGCTACCGCCCCACGCTCACCGAGTCCGGCCAGCCGGGCTTCGCACTGCAGGCGGGCCCGCTGCGCCGGCAGGCCGCGCGTGCGACGTCCGAGTCCGGGCGGGACCACCCGAGCTTCCTCATCATCGACGAGATGAACCGCGCGGACCTGGCGCGCGTGTTCGGCGAGATGTACTTCCTGCTCGAGTACCGCGACCGCACCGTGTTGCCGCAGTACAGCCCGGACACCTCGTTCCGGCTGCCGCGCAACCTGTTCATCATCGGCACCATGAACACCGCCGACCGGTCCATCGCGATGGTCGACGCCGCCATCCGCCGTCGGTTCGCGTTCATGGAACTGCACCCCGACACCCCGCCGGTCGCGGGCGTGCTTCGCCGGCACCTCGAGGCGCGCGACGCAAGCACGGAGCCGGCCGACCTGCTCGAGGCGCTCAACTCGGAGATGGACGACTCGGACCGCGACCTGCGCATCGGCCCCTCGTATTTCATGAAGGACGAGGCCACCGAACCCGGAGGCCTGGAGGCCATCTGGCGCTTCGACCTGCTCCCCCTGCTCGAGGAGCACTACTACGGTCGGCTCACCCGCGCGGAGGTCCATGAACGGTTCGGTCTGGCGGCGCTGCGCCGGAAGATCGGCCGGGCATGACCGCACCCTCGACGGGCTCGGCGGCAACGTCTCTGGCCCTCGAGTTCGACGAGTTCGACCGCCGCGGAAAGCTCGTCACCCTGAGCTGGGAGGGTGCCCACCACCTCTCCCAGACGCGACTGGTGGAGGTCCTGCCCGCCGGTCGCGACACCTGGCGTCTGATTCCCAGCGGGGCCGTGGGCTCGGTGCGCGTCGAGGGGCTGTCCGTTCGGGTCATGCCCGCCGCGAGCCTGGGGCTGACCCAGCTGTTCTTCCTCCTGGACCACGCGGCCGACGACGCCTTCCTGCCGTCGGCTGTCCAGGCACGTGACGACGACGAGCTGTGGGTCTCCGTCGCCGAGTCCATGGCCCGGTTGGCGCACCAGGCATTGGCTCCCGGACTGCTGCGCGGGTACCGCCGCGTCGACGAGTCGCTCACGACCGTGCGGGGGCGGATCCGCCTGGGCGACCAGATCCGCCGCCGGCCGGGCATGACCATCCCGCTCGAGGTCTCGTACTCGGAGTTCACCCCGGACATCGCCGAGAACCGGATTCTGCGCACCGCCGCGCATCGACTGCAGTTCCTGCCGGACCTGCCGGACAACACCCGGCGCCGCCTGGCGATGGTCGACGCCCGCCTGGCCGACGCCTCGCTCATCCCACAGGGCGCGCCGGTGCCCGCCTGGACACCGTCGCGGCTCAACGCCCGCTACCAGGACGCACTCGCGCTGGCGGACCGGATCGTTCGACGTATCTCGGTGGAGGTCGAGGACGGGCACGCCTCCTCGGCCGCGTTCGTGACCGAGATGCCGGCCCTGTTCGAGCGTTTCGTGGAATCCGAGTTGACCGCCGCGCTGCTCGGTCACGGTGGTCGTCTGCTGCAGAACCCCGTCGTCGACCTGTCGTCCGGAACCGAGGCGGGCCCCGACGACACGGGCGAGGCCGAGGACGGAACCGACGACGACAGCGCGGGACGCCACCGCGCCGCCCCCGGCCGACACCGCGCGCCCGCCGACGACGGCGACCACATCTCCGTGCGCACCGGCCTGGTCTACGAGGTCGACGGTGACCCGGTCACCACGTTCGTCGCCACCTACCCCACCGACCGGCGCGCCCGCGCCGCCGAGCACTACCGGCTTCTGGCCGCCTGTACCGCACTCGGCGTGGACCGGGCCTACCTTATCTACCCGGCGCAGCGCCGCGACGACGCTCCACAGCCGCGGCGGATCGTCCACACCGACATCTCGATCGTCGAATACCCCGTCGACCTGTCCGGAGGGCCCGCGCAGAGCCGCCGGGCTATCGTCGAACTGGCACAGCAGGCCCGGGCGCTCGCGGCCACACCGGCGGCCCCGGCCGCGCGCCACCGCACCGGAGCGCGGCACCACACCGCGGTCCGCCACCACACCGCGACCCAGAACCGCGAGGGGAGACGACACGCGCGATGAGCGAGACCGACGATCCGGCCCGCCGCCTCGTGGTGAGCCTCGCGCTGGTGGCCGTGGGGACGGTCGGCGTCTACCGCGGCGCCTACGAGGTCCTGGCGCAGCAGGCGCGGATCGCACGCCGCGTGATCCCCAAGCCCACCGGTCGCCCCTTCGGGGGCGACGGTCTCTACCGACCCGGCGCCGCGACGCCGGAGCCGTGGCGGCCCGGCATGGAGTGCGACGTCCACATGATGGTGTTCGGCGACTCGCTCGCCGCCGGCCTGGGCGCCGACTCGGCCGCCGAGCTGCCCGGCGTGCTGATCGCGCGCGGCCTGGCCGAGGAATCAGGCCTGAACGTGCGGCTGAGCATCAAGGCGATCGTCGGCGCCACCTCCAAGGGCCTGCCCGGCCAGGTCGAGGCCATGCAGATCGCCCACGGCGACCCGGACATCTCCGTGATCCTCATCGGCGGCAACGACATCACCGCACGCAACGGGATCGGCCCGTCGGCGCGGCGCGTCGGTGAGGCCGTGCACGCGCTACGCGAGGGGGGCTCACACGTGGTGGTGGGCACCTGCCCCGACCTGGGGATCATCAAGCCGGTCCCCCAGCCGCTGCGTTCGGTCATGGCCACCCTCAGCCGGAGACTGGCGTCCGCGCAGGCCGTCCAGGTACGCAAGGCCGGCGGCGTGCCCGTGTCCCTGGCCCAGACCCTGGCGCCCGAGTTCCACCGACGCGGCGAGAGCCTGTTCTCCCCCGATCGCTTCCACCCCAACTCCGCCGGTTACGAACTCTCCGCCGGCCTGCTGCTGCCCGCGGTGTGCGTGGCGCTCGGCGTGTGGGACGAGGCGCCCGAGGAGTCGGCGCCGCAGGGCGCCGGGGAGGCCGCCGCGGCGCTGGACGAGACCGAGGCCGCCGCCGAGGTCGGCCCGCACCGCGACTCCGTGGTCGCCCGGCTCACCACGCGTTTGACCGACTTCGTCCGCAACCACGAGGACGCGGAAGGTCAGGACGAGAACACGTTCCTGCATAATGAGAACGTGGACGGCGACCCGGAGAACACGGGGGACGCCCGCGAGGCCGCGGACACCCTCCGACGCCGGAGCCGCATCCTCAGGTTGGCCCGCCCCGCGCGGGAGGACCCTGGTCCCGCAGACTGACCCGACCGCACGGTGCTCTCACCAGATACAGAGCACTCACCTGACAAAGAAGGAGCCTTCCATGCCGGAAGCCGTGATCGTCTCTTACGCCCGTTCCCCCATCGGGCGCGCCAACAAGGGTTCCCTCGTGGGCATCCGCTCGGATGACCTCACCGCCCAGATGGTCAAGGCGGCCCTGGCCAAGGTGCCCGAGCTCGACCCCACCCAGATCGACGACCTGATGCTGGGCAACGGTCTGCCCGGCGGCCAGCAGGGCTTCAACATGGCCCGCGTCGTCTCGGTGCTCGCCGGCATGGACACCGTCCCCGGCACCACCGTCAACCGCTACTGCTCGTCGTCGCTGCAGACCACCCGTATGGCGCTGCACGCGATCAAGGCCGGCGAGGGCGACGTGTTCATCTCCGCCGGTGTGGAGACCGTCTCCAACTTCCAGTACGGCACCTCGGACCACATCCCGAACACCCACAACCCGATCTTCGCCGACGCCGAGGCCCGCACCGCCAAGCGCGCCGAGGGTGGCGCCGACGTGTGGACCGACCCGCGCGACCAGGGCATCCTGCCGGACGTCTACATCCCGATGGGCCAGACCGCCGAGAACGTCGCGCAGATCACCGGCATCACCCGCGAGGAGCAGGACCACTGGGGCGTGCGGTCGCAGAACCGCGCCGTCGAGGCCGTCGAGCGTGGCCACTTCGCCAACGAGATCACCCCGGTGACCATGCCCGACGGCACCGTCGTCACCGCTGACGACGGCCCGCGGCCCGGCACCACCTACGAGAAGATCTCGCAGCTCAAGCCGGTCTTCCGTCCCGACGGCACCGTCGCGGCCGGCAACTGCTGCCCGCTCAACGACGGCGCCGCCGCCCTGGTGATCATGTCCGACACCAAGGCCAAGGAGCTTGGTCTCACCCCGCTCGCGCGCGTCGTCTCCACCGGCGTGTCCGGCCTGTCGCCGGAGATCATGGGCCTCGGGCCGATCCAGGCCGTCAAGAACGCCCTGAAGATCGCCGGCAAGCAGATCTCCGACATCGACCTGTTCGAGATCAACGAGGCGTTCGCCGTACAGGTGCTCGGCTCGGCCCGTGAGCTCGGCATCGAGGAGGACAAGCTCAACGTCAACGGTGGCGCCATCGCGCTGGGCCACCCGTTCGGCATGACCGGCGCCCGCATCACCGCGTCGCTCATCAACAACCTGCAGGCCGAGGACAAGCAGTTCGGCGTCGAGACCATGTGTGTCGGCGGTGGCCAGGGCATGGCGATGGTGCTCGAGCGCCTCAGCTGATCCCCAGCGCGGCGGGCAACGTGCGACCCGCCATCGCGAAGAGCGTTCCGCTCACGTTTCCCGAGAGGGCGTGAGCGGAACGCTCTTTTCGTTGTATCGAACTGCTGCCGGCCACGCTGCGCGCGGTACATGACAGCGGCCCCCGCTCCCTGTCTCGAGGGGGCCGGGGCCGCTCCCCTCGACCGTCGGCCGTCGGCCGCGGTGCCATCAGCCGCAGTGCCGTCAGCCGCGCTGCCGACGCCACCCGTGAGACGCAGCCGACGCACCAGGCCACCGGTCGAACCCAAGGCCTCCCGTGAAACGGCGCACGGCCTCGGCTCCCTGATGGGGGCCGAGGCCGTGCGGTTTCAGTCCGGGTTGAGGCGGGCCCCGGGTGGGGCCTCGGCGTTCCCGGACGCGTACGAGGTCAGTCGCGGAAGTAGCTCATCAGGCGCAGGATCTCGATGTACAGCCAGACCAGGGTCACGGCCAGACCGAGGGCGACGCCCCAGGCCATCTTCGCGGGGGCGCCGGCGCGCACGAGGCGGTCGGCATTGTCGAAGTCCATCAGGAAGCTGAACGCGGCGAGGCCGATGCACACCAGCGAGAAGATGATCGCGATGGTGCCGCCGTCACGCAGCGGGTTGAAGCCGAAGAACATCGCGCCGACGAAGTTGCCGAGCATGAGTACCAGGACGCCGATGATCGCGGCGGTCATGAAGCGCGTGAACTTGGGGGTCACGCGGACGGCGCCGGTCTTGTAGACGAACAGCATGCCGGCGAACACGCCGAACGTGCCGAGCACGGCCTGGCCGATCACGACCCCGGCGCTGGCACCCGCGATGTTCATGGTGAACACGTGCGAGACGGCGCCGATGAACAGACCTTCGAACGCTGCGTAGACCAGGGTGACGGGCGCCGAGTCCATCTTGCGGCCGAAGGTGGCGACCAGAACGGTGATGAACCCGCCGATGCCGCCGACGAGCAGCAGCGGCATGGCCAATCCCGCCGAGATCGACAGCCAGTAGGCGATGATGCCGATCACGCCGATGACGCCCAGGGTGATCCCGGTCTTGGAAACGACGTCGTCGATCGTCATGGGGCGGTCGTCGGTGGCGAACTGCGGCTGCTGTGCCGCGTAGCCGGGCTGCGCGCCGAAGCCCTGCTGGCCATACTGACCCTGCTGGAAGGCGGCCTGCCCGGCGCCACCGAACTGTGTGGCGCCCTTGGCGCTCGACTCTGACAGTGAGCTGAAGACCGGGTTGCTGCTCTTGCGCATCGGGGTCCCTTCGGGTGTGTCGGGGGAGGTCGGTTGTCGAGAGGCCCCGCCGGGATACCGACGAATCACTCGTAGTTGGTTAACGCACGGTCATCGTTGCTTGTTCCCGCAGGCGGATACTGTCCTGTCCATCCCGGGAACCAATCCCACTGACGTCAGTTAACGATATGTCGTTGACATTCTTCTAGATGTCGTTGATACTCGTATCCAGCCAGGTGCCATCAGGGCACCCAGAACACGAGAGGAGACGTTCGATGCGAAGCAACGACGTCATGTTCAACCCGGAGGGCTTCGGCCCGTCCGGACACGGCGATGGAGGCGGATTCGCCGGCCACCGCCGGGGCGGCCACCCGCGCCGCGGCGGCCGTGGCCATGGCCACGGGCGGCCGCACGGCCACGGTGAGCACGGGGGCCCCGGCGGCCCCTTCGGCCCCGGTGGGCCATTCGGCCCGGGCGGGCCGTTCGGTCCCGGCGGGCCGTTCGGACCCGATGGCCCCTTCGGTGGGGCGGGCCGGTTCGGGGAGGGCCACGGTGGGCGGCGCGGGCCGTCCCGGCGACGGCGCCGCGGAGACGTCCGCCATGGCACCCTGCTACTCCTCGCGGAGGGCCCCATGAACGGCTACGGCATCATCCGCCAGCTCGCGGAGCGTAGCGGCGGAACCTGGCGCCCCAGCTCCGGAGCGGTGTACCCGGCCCTCGCCCTCCTCGAGGACGAGGGACTGATCGGCCCCGCCGAGGACGCAGGGCCCAAGCACTACCAGCTCACCGATGCCGGCCGGGCCGAGGTTGACGAGCTGGCGGACCGCCCGGCCCCCTGGGACGACGCCACGGAGGAGGCCGCTTCGCGGCTCGGCGGGAATGCCGAGTTGTGGAAGGCCTTCGGCGATGCCGCGATGGCGGTTCGCGCGGTGGCCCAGACGGGCGATGAGGCGATCGGGGCCGCGGCCACCGACGAGCTCGTCGCACTACGCAAGCGGCTCTACGGGCTACTGGCGGACGGCACCGACTGACCGCAGTCCACCGCGCGACCCCACTCTCCGCGACCCAACGCCCCTCGACCGCCGATCTCGCGCGAACAGAGCCACAGCACCCACCGCATGGGATATATGTGACATCCAACACAGATTCGAGGTGGTGGGCACATGGCCGGAGTGACCGGGGTGTGGGTGGCGAAGCTCGTCGTCGTCGTCGCGATGGTGGCGACAATCGGAGCCGCGCCGGCGGCGGCCGGGGACCCACCGGTCCCCTACTCGACGCCGGCCGCGGCCTCGCTCGACGTGGTCGAGGACAATCCCCACGGAGAATGGAGTGGCGGCTTCGCTTCGTCCCTGCCGACCGACAGCGCGACGCTGCGGCCGATGCTCGACTGCGCACGCGGGTCGGGAGTCGATCCTGCGCGCTACGCCACGCTCGCGCGCCAGTACTGGCTCGCGGTGGGTGCCGAGAAAGCCGGGATCGACCTACAACACTGGGTGCCCGAGCGCGGGCTCGCCGCCAACCTCGAGAACGTCGACAAGGTGTACGTGAACTACCTGCGGCTGGCGAACTCGCGCGACGACTACTTCTGGACGGGGATGGCCGGGCTCGCGGGGATGTCGTTCGCCGCCGGTTTCTGGGATCTCGAGGAGGTCGGACAGCTGCTCACCGTGCCGGCCGTGCACCAGCTGGGCGCCGCCGTCGGCGGCGCGCTCAACGACCTTCCGTGGGAACTCGCACGCGAGATGCCCGAGGATGTCCGACTGCTGGCCACGGTCGGCCCAACGCTCACCCGCGCGGACATCGACTGGTACCTGCACCGCCTGTTGGTGATGCAGCGACACATCTTCATGGACATGATTCCCGCGCACGAGGCGTACGCCGCCGAGGGGTTGCCCGCCGTCGAGGAGCTCGCGGCGGGCGGGGCCTATGACGGGTACGTGGTCGACGCCTGGCGCATGGTCGACGCCGGCGGTCCTGCGAACCTGGCCGAGGCGCTGGTACGGATGGCGTCGCGCGAGCAGAACCAGATCATCGCCGACCAGTGGGACGCCACCGCGGCGGGCCGCGACGGGAGCACAGCGGCGGGCCGCGACGCGGTGTTGGGCCGCGACGATGTGGGGCGCGTGCTGACCTACATCACGACCGTCGGGGGCAGCCCCGACATCCCCGGCGCCCGTAGTCTCGGACAGTTTCGGCCACTGACCGTGCAGGCGCAGGTGGACGGGCGGCCGATGACCGTCCACACCCCGCTGCCGGCGTTCAACTGGGCTGACCGCGGGCCGCGCTGGGAGTACATCGAGCAGGACCTCGTACCGCGCTATCGCGAGTTGGTCCAGGACCGGCCAGCCGAGGCCAAGCAGGTGCTCGGCGTGGTGTTCCGCGAGCGGGCCGAGCAGAACCGGATCCTGCGGCGACTTCCGGAGTTCCTCACCGAGATGACCAGCGGCTGGGCGGTGGTGGCAGAGTGATCGCAACGGTCGGCCTGCAACAGGAGAAGACTCCGATGCCCGAGCAGCTGTTCGTCTACGGAACCCTCGCGCCGGGTCGGCCGAACGCGCACGTCCTGGCTGATGTGCCGGGGGCCCGGCGGCCTGCGACGATCAGCGGTTCACTGTACGACCGCGGACGCCCCGGCAACGCGAAGAGCGTTCCGCACACTTCCCTCTCGGGCGATGCGTGCGGAACGCTCTCGGCGATGACGGGGCCGGCCAGCTCACGGTGGGTCAGCGTAGGTCGAATCAGCGCAGGGCTACCTTGTGATTCCAGGATCGGACCGTGCGCCAGGCGCAGAACACCAGGATGAGCCCCATGGTCGCCAGGAACCCGATGGGCATCGCCTCGCTGTTGGCGGTGCCCACGGTCATCTCGTCCAGAACGTTGAACGAGACCAGGCCCAGGCGGTCGCCCTCCATCCCGATGCCGAGCGGGATCGCGACCATGCCGAGGAGGGACGCCAGCTGCATGCCGACGTAGAGCACGACGAACACCACGATCGGTCCCGCGGCACCCATTCCCGCGAAACGGTTCTCGTGACCGACGGAGACGGCGAAGTAGTAGTAGATCGGCCACACCAGGAACGAGGCGAGCATCAGAACCGCACCCGCGACGATCATCCAGGCGGGCGCGATCTCCGCGAGGTCCGCCATGATGTCGCCGATCACCGCGACCGACGGCGACGTGATACCCGAGTTGATCGCCACGGCCCACCACACGATCCAGCCGAGCAGGGCGGTGAGTATGGCAGCGGCGAGCGAGACGAGCACCGCCCAGAGGAGCTTTGCCCGGAAGATGGTGGCACCGCGCACCGGGATCGACTGCGTGAAGTACCCGGTCCGCCCGTAGCCCGACCGCCAGTAGTCGGCGACGAGCAGGAGTTGGACGCCGGGTACCAGCACGAACACGGCGAGGAAAGCGAGCAGCAGCCCGAGCACGGACAACACCGACCAGCCCGACGCGCCAAGCAGGCTTCCGAGGAGCCCCACCAGGACGGTGATGCCGAAGTACATGCCGAGTGCTCCGCGCGTACGCAGCCACTCGTGCTTGAGCAGTGTGGTGGTCATCGGTACGTCTCCTTGAAGATCTGGTCGAGGCTGGCGGAGTGGTTCTGGCGCAGGTCGTCGGCGTCGCCCTGCAGGAGCACCCGGCCGTGGCGCATCATCACCGCGGCATCGAGGATCGGCTCGAGGTCGTGCACGAGGTGCGTGGAGATCAGCAGCAGCGAGTCCTCCGAGAGGTTGCGCACGATGCCGTCCACGATCAGGTCGCGCGCGGCCGGGTCGACGCCCGAGATCGGCTCGTCCAGCAGGTAGACGCGGGCGTCGCGGGACATGGCCAGCGCGATCTGCACCTTCTCGCGCATGCCCTTGGACATCTCCTTGAGTCGCGAGGTCTCGCTCAGGCCGAAGAAGCCGATGAGATCGCGCGCCTTCTCGAGCTGGAAGTCTGCGAAGAAGTCGTTGTAGAGGCCCAGGCAGTAGGTCACCCGGGCGGAATCGGGCAGGAAGCTGGTGTCCGGCAGGAAGGACACGAGCGCCTTGGACTCGGGGCCCGGGGCGTGGCCGGCTATGCGCACGTCGCCCGAGTATCCGGACAGCACGCCGGCGAGGATCTTGAGCAGTGTCGTCTTGCCGCAGCCGTTCTCGCCGAGCAGCCCCACGATCCGGCCGGGCCGCAGTGTCATGGTCAGTTCGTCGAGGGCGCGGGTCGGGCCGTAGCTCATCGTCAGGCCGGAGACCTCGATGAGTGCGTCGTGATCGGCGTGGGGGGAAGGGTCGGCGTGGTGGGCGGTGTTCTCGCTCATGTCAGGCTCCTCCGCCATCCGGAATGTCAGTGGTGTGGTGCTCATGGCTGTCCCATCTCTTGTCGAGTAGTGCCCGGGCCTGGTCGTGCGCCATCCGAAGGCCGCGGACGCGGCGGACGAACTCGTCGGCGGCGTCGGTGGCGAGGTCGGCGCGGACCTCGTCGATGCGGGCGTCGTCGTGGGTCACGAACCGCCCGGTGGCCCGCTCGGACCGGCACAGCTCGAGCCGTTCCAGTTCCGCGAGTGCCCGCTGGGCGGTGTTGGGGTTGACGCCGAGGTCGGCCGCCAACTCGCGGACGCCGGGCATCTTCTCGCCCGCCGCCCACTCCCCGGTCACGATGCGCCGCGAGAACTCCCCGACGAGCTGCACCCAGATCGGGGACGAGGTGTCGAAATGCATCGCCGCTCCCCTCCGTGTTGCTGTATTAGGTACTTAATACAGTGACACGAAGGCGGGGCCGAGTCAAGAAGAGAGAAAGAGAAACCGCGACGACGCCGACACCGATGAGGCCGCCGCCCGGACGGTCACCACAGCACGGCTGGCATCGATGTCGGACACGTGGGATAGACAGGGTCCATGCAACCGGCAGATGAAGAAGAGACCCGAATGGCACGGGTCGTCAGCGAGTACATGGACGGCGGCCTACACGCCGACGAGGTGTGCCGCCGACACGGGCTCACCCGCACCGAACTCGCCCAGTGGTGCGACTGGCTCGATTTCCGGATGACATGGGTGGACCCGAACAGGCGCCCGCCGGTCCCCTCCCCGGCTCCGGACTACGCGCCGCCCGGGACGCCGCCTCGAGGTCGCAGCCCTTCACAAACCCCCCGGTGAATCACCGAGGGGTACCGGGACTCAGCGGTCCGCGTGGGCGGCCTCCTCGGCCAGTGCTTCCGCGGCGGGGGCCTCGGTCTGGGCGGTGTTGCGCAGGAACCACACGCCGATCACGGTGATCAGCGAGATCGCGGCGCCGGCGATCAGGGCGTTGTGGACGCCGTTCATCTGAGCCGCCAAGGCGTCTTCGCCACCCTCGCCGCCAGCGACCTGACCGAGCGTCATCACGGTGATGAACAGGGCGGTACCGGCCGCCGCGGCGACCTGCTGCAGTGTGGTCAGTAGCGCCGAGCCGTGGGAGTACAGGTGCGGCGGGAGCGACCCGAGCGCCGAGGTCATGAGCGGCGAGAACAACAGCGCGAGGCCGAACGTCAGGGTCACATGGAAGGCCACCACCATGCCGAGCGAGGAATCGGCACCGAGGGTCGTCATGCCCCACAGGCCGGCGGAGGCCAGTATCGATCCGGGAATGATCAGCGGGCGCGGACCGACCTTGTCGTAGAGCCGTCCCACGAACCAGCCGAGGACGCCCATGACCAGGCCGCCCGGCAGCAGCGCGAGGCCGGCCTCGAGCGTGGTCGAGCCCAACACCTGCTGCATGTAGATCGGCAGCAGGATCAGCACGCCGAACAGCGACATCATGGCGATGAGCATGAGCACCAGGGCGACGGTGAAGGTGGGCGAGGCGAACGCCCGCACATCGAGGAGCGCATTGTCCTTGAGCGCGAGCTGGCGCCACACGAACACCGCGAGCGAGAGCAGACCGACGATCACCGGGATCCACGGGGAGATCAGCGCATTGCCCATGGCGGCCTCGCCGATCGAACTGAGGCCGTAGATCAGGCCGGCGAAGCCGAGAGCCGACAGGACGCCCGAGAAGACATCGAGCGGGACGTCTCGGTTCTCGGTGACGTTGCGGATCAGCGCGCCGCCGGCGATCAGCGCCAGCACGGCGATCGGCAGGACCGACCAGAACATCCAGCGCCAGCTCAGCGAGTCCAGCACCACGCCGCCGACGGTCGGCCCGATGGCGGGAGCCACGGCGATCACGATGGAGATGACGCCCATCGTCCGACCGCGACGCTCAGCGGGCACGACGTTGAGGACGGTGGTCATGAGCAGCGGCATCATGATGGCCGTGCCGACGGCCTGCACCACGCGCCCGGCGACAAGCATGGGGAACACCATCGCCAGCGACGCCAGCACCGTACCGGCGGTGAACGTGCTCATCGCGATGATGAAGACGGTCCGCAGCGGCAGCCGCACGAGCATCCACCCGGTGAACGGGATGACCACGGCCATCGTGAGCATGAAGGCCGTGGTGAGCCACTGCGCGGTGGCCGCGGTGACCTCGAACTCGACCATCAGGTCGGGCAGCGCCACGGACATGATGGTCTCGTTGAGGATCACGACGAACGCGGCCGCGACGAGCAGCGCGATGAGCCGGATCGTGGCTGCAGGCAGTCGGGTGGATTCGGAACTGCTGCTGTGGTCGGCGGCAGTGGACTGAGACGTCACGGGTCGTCCTTATGAAATACGAACTGCGGGAAAGAGTACAAAGCCCGGGCGGCACGACGCCGCACGCGGGAACCAACGCACCCTACCCGACCACCATTCCCGGGCGCGCGTCAAGTGATGCGCGTTACCCGGACCCGTGCCCGGCGATCGACGGCACCGAGCTCGCGTCATCGGATACCCCGCCCCGTATCTTGCGGATACCCATAGGGGTATGTAGATTCGTCGTTGTCACCACCCCGACCGCCGGGTCGGCCCCGTCGCCGCCCGGCCCACCAGACGGAGGACGCGATGCTTCTCGAACGGATCTATGACGACGACCTGGCCCAGGCCGGGTACCTGATCGGCTGCCAGGCCACGGGCGAGGCACTCGTGGTGGACGCCCGCCGCGACGTCCGCGCCCATCTGGCGCTGGCGGCCTCCCACGGGATGACCATCACCGCGGTCGCCGAGACGCATATCCACGCCGACTTCCTGTCCGGCACGCGCGAGCTGGCGGCGGCAACCGGCGCCCGGATGTATGTCTCCGGCGAGGGCGGCGAGGACTGGCAGTACGGGTTCGAGGCCACCCGCCTGTACGACGGCGACGAGATCACGCTGGGCAACATCACCGCCCGCGCCGTCCACACGCCGGGCCACACCCCCGAACACCTGTCCTTCCTCATCACCGACGGCGCGTTCGCCGACGAGCCCGGCTACATGCTCACCGGCGACTTCGTGTTCGCCGGCGACGTCGGCCGTCCGGATCTGCTCGACGAGGCCGCCGGCGGTGTCGACACCCGTTTCGGCGGCGCCGCGCAGATCTTCGACGGCCTCAGGCGCTTCGTCGCGCTGCCCGACCACGTCCAGGTCTTCCCCGGCCACGGCGCGGGCAGTGCGTGCGGCAAGGCGCTCGGGGCGTTGCCGTCGACCACGGTCGGCTACGAGCGGCGCCACGCGTGGTGGGCGGGGTATGTCGCCGACGACGACGAGGAGGGCTTCATCTCCGAACTGCTGGACGGCCAGCCGGACGCGCACGCCTACTTCGGCCGGATGAAGCGGCAGAACACCCGGGGCCCGGCGCTGCTCGGGCAGTTGGCGAACCCCGTCCTGCTGGACCCGGACGAGGTCGCGGGTGCCGTCGCCGCGGGAGAACTCGTCGTCGTCGACACGAGGGCGGCCGACCAGGTGCACGGCGGCACCGTCGCCGGCTCCCTCAACATCCCCGGCCCCGACAAGGCCGCCACCTACGGCGCCTGGGCCTACGACCCCGACCGCGAGTCGCGGCCGCTGGTCCTGCTGGCCGCCGACGCCGACGAGGCCGCCGCGACGCGCGACCACCTGGTCAGGGTGGGCATCGACGCCATCGCCGGTTACCTCACCGGCCTCGACGGGCTGCCGACGGTCTCCCCCGAGGTCATCACGGCCGACCAACTGGGCGCGCCGGACCAGGCGCTGTTGCTCGACGTGCGCAACGCCAACGAGCACAGTGCGGGCCACATCCCCGGCTCCGCGCAGCTCAGCGCCGGCCGCGTGCTGTGGAACCTCGACCGGCTACCGGAGGACGGACTCATCGTGACCTACTGCCAGAGCGGCACCCGCAGCTCGGTCGCGGCCAGTGCCCTTCGACGGGCCGGTCACCGCGTGGCCGAACTGGAGGGCAGCTACGCCGGCTGGCTCACCCGCGACACCGTCCGCGCCTGAGCCCGGCCATGGACCCGATGCTGATCCTGGTTGTCGCGCTGTCCGTGCTGGTGGGACTGTCGTTGGGCCTGCTCGGCGGCGGCGGCTCGATCCTGCTGGTCCCGCTGCTCACCTACGTCGGCGGACTCGCACCCCACGAGGCGATCCCCACCTCACTCGTCGTGGTGGGGACGACGTCCGTGGTGAGTCTCGTCGGGCACGCGCGCAGGGGACACGTGCGCTGGCGGGCCGGACTGGGATTCGGGGCGGCGGCCATGGTCGGTGCGTTCGGCGGCGGCCTGGCCGGCGGGCACGTCCCCGGCACCGTCCTCATGGTCGCGTTCGCGGCGATGATGCTGGCCACCGCCGTCGCGATGCTCCGCGGACGGCGCGAGGAGCCGGGCCGAACCGACAGCCCCGTGAGAGCACCGTGGCGCGTGCCGCTCTACGGCCTCCTCGTGGGCGCCGCCACCGGGCTCGTCGGGGCGGGCGGCGGCTTCCTCGTCGTCCCGGCGCTCGCCCTCCTCGCAGGGCTACCCATGGCCGCCGCCGTGGGGACCTCACTACTGGTGATCAGCATGCAGTCCTTCGCGGGCCTCGGCGGCTACCTGACCTCGGTGAGCCTGGACTGGCCGCTGGTCGCGGCGATCGCCGCGGCGTCGGTCGCCGGGTCGCTCGCCGGCGTGGCGATGAGTTCGCGCGTCTCGGAGCGGGCGGTGCGCCGGGCCTTCGGCTACGTGGTCCTGGCGATGGGCGTGTTCGTGCTGGCCGAGGAACTGCACGGCGTCGCGCGGACGGTTCTCGTCGCCGTCGTCGTCGCGGCGGTGCTCCTCACGGCCGCACTGTGCCTGTTCACCACCGACCACTGCCCGCTGCGGCGGCGGCCCACCACACAACAATCAACCAAGGAGAAACACCATGTGTAGAGCTGTGAAGTGTCACAAATGCGGCAAGACCACCTGGGCGGGCTGCGGAATGCACGTCGACCAGGTGATGGCCGGAGTCCCCGGATCGGACCGCTGCCAGGGCCATGCCGGGGAGCCGGGTGAGGGCGGCTTCTTCGCGCGACTGTTCAGGCGGTAGCCGCCCGACGGGAACCGCTCGCCCGCGCCGGTGGTGCAGAATCAGCGCATGGCAGCAACGCGCACCGCAGAACGGCCCGGGATCGACAGGCGGACGCTGCCGGCGTACGCGGCGGGCGAGACAGCGATGCCGTTCGTGATCACCGGGATGGACGAGCTGGTCGACCGGGACACCGAGTGGGAGCCGCATTCCCACCCCACGCACGAGCTGCTGTGGAACCGGCGCGGCGCGTCCAGCGCCACCATCGGGTCGCGCACGTGGACCATCACCCCGTCGGTGGGACTGTGGATCCCGGCGGGAATGATGCACTCCGCACGGGCGGCGGCGGGCACGTGGTACCGGACCGCGCACGTGGACGTGCGGACCGCCTCCCCGCTCCCGACCGAACCTGTGGCGGTGGAGGTGACCCCGCTGCTCACACTCGTGCTGGAACGCCTGGTCGACACGGCGCTGACGGCCGACTCGCGCGATCTCACCGAGCGCATGGTGTTCGACCTGCTCGAGCCCTCCCCGGACGCCCTCCTGGTGCAGAAGCCGACCAACGCACTCCTGCGTCCGATCGTGGCCGCCCTCGAGGCGCACCCCGGTGACAGTCGGACTCTCGCCGACTGGGCCGCGCGGCTCGACGTGAGCGAGCGGACGGTGACCCGCGCGTTCCGCGCGGAGACCGGCCTGAGCTTCGGCGCGTGGCACGCGGCACTACGCGCACAGCACGCCGCCCTACTGCTCGGCGGCGGCATGACGGTCGACGAGGTGGCCCTGCGGGTCGGGTACCGCTCGGCGAGCGCGTTCGGCGCCTCGTTCCGGCGGACGACCGGCCTCACGCCGGGCCAGCTGCGTTCGCCCGGCGGCTCCCCCGTCCCTGAGGTGTCCGGATCGCGATAGACGACGTCCGGATCAACTGATTGCGCACGGACGCAGGCCAGTCGTAAGGTTTTAGGCCAGCCTCACCTAACACCCCCGGGTGTGTGGGGGCCGTGTCCCATCTCCTGAGAGTGAGAGAGCCGCCCTATGCGTTCTCGTGGTCTTGTCCCGTTCCTGATCTCCGCCACGGCGGCCCTGGCGTTGTCCGCATGTGGCGCCTCCGACGCCGACCAGTCCGACAGCGCGTCCGCGGCCGGGTCGTCGGAGAACTACCCCGTGGTGATCGAGCACGCGCTCGGTACCACCACGATTGAGGAGCAGCCGGAGCGTGTGGCCACGGTCGCGTGGGCCAACCACGAGGTGCCGTTGGCGCTGGGCGTCGTCCCCGTCGGGATGGCCGCCGCCAACTTCGGTGACGACGACGGCAACGGCATGCTCCCGTGGGTCGAGGAGAAGCTCGACGAGATGGGCGCGGAGCCGCCGGTGCTGTTCGACGAGACCGATGGGATCGACTTCGAGGCGGTCGCCGACACCGACCCGGATGTCATCCTCGCCGCCTACTCGGGCCTGACGCAGGAGGACTACGACACCCTCAGCGAGATCGCGCCGGTCGTGGCCTACCCCGAGGACCCGTGGGCCACCTCGTGGCGGGACGTGATCCGGTTCAACGCCCAGGGACTCGGGCTCGAGGCCGAGGGTGATGCCCTCGTGACCGATCTCGAGACCGAGATCTCCGAGGCCGCCCAGCAGTACCCGGACCTGGCCGGCACCAAGACCATGTTCCTCACGCACGTGGATCCGACCGACCTGAGCACGGTGAACTTCTACACCGCCAACGACACCCGCGCCGCGTTCTTCTCCGACCTCGGCCTGGATACGCCCGCCGCGGTGGCCGAGGCGTCCGAGGCCGGAGGCTTCTCCGGCAGCATCAGCGCCGAGCAGCTGGACCGGTTCGACGACGTCGAGCTGATCGTCACCTACGGCGACCAGGAGCTCGTCGAGACCCTCCGCGCCGATCCGCTGCTGTCGCAGATGCCGGCGGTCAAGAACGACGCGATCGTGTTCCTCGACGGCAACGGCCCGATGGGCACCGCCGCCAACCCCACGCCGCTGGCGATCTCGTGGGTGCTCGACGACTACGTCGCGCAGCTCGCGGAGGCCGCCGGCACCGGTAAGTGACCGACCGGTGACCGTCACCCGGCCGGCGCCCGCAGCAGGCAGCATCACGCCGCCGTCCGCTGCGGGCGTCGCCGCCGTCCGCCGCCCGGCCCGCGTGCGCCTGTGTTGGCTCCTCGTCGTGATCGCGGTCCTCGTCGTCGTCGTCATCCTCTCGGTCACCATCGGATCGCGCGCGGTGACGTGGGACGAGATCAGCGCCGCGCTCGGCGGCTCCACCGACGGCCTGGGCGCCGCGGCCGTGACCAAGCGCCTGTCCCGCACCGCGTTGGCCCTGCTCGTCGGCGCGGCGCTCGGCCTGGCCGGGGCGGTCATGCAGGGCGTCACCCGGAACCCGCTCGCCGACCCGGGCATCCTCGGCGTGACCATGGGCGCCTCCCTCGCGGTGGTGACCGGCATCGCGTGGTTCGGGCTGTGGACCTACTCCGGCTACATCTGGACCGCGATCGCCGGCGCCGCGATCGCGGCCGTGTTCGTCTACATCGTCGGTTCGCTGGGGCGCGGCGGGGCCACCCCGCTCAAGCTGGTCCTCGCCGGGGCCGCGACGTCGGCGGCGGCGTCGTCGTTCATCAGCGCCGTCGTGCTACCGCGAGGGGACATCGCCGGCGGCGTCCGCTCGTGGCAGATCGGCGGCGTCGGCGGCGCCAGCTCCGAGGCGATCGAGCAGGTCCTGCCGTTCCTCGTGGTGGGCACGGCGATCTGTCTCCTCGCCGCGCGGCCGCTCAACTCGCTGGCCCTGGGCGACGATCTCGCCGCCGGACTCGGCGAACGCGTCCTGCTCACGCGCGCGCTGGCCGCCCTGGGCGCGGTGCTGCTGTGCGGCGCCGCGACCGCCGTGGCCGGTCCGATCGCCTTCGTCGGACTCATCGTCCCCCACGTCTGCCGCCTGCTCGTCGGGGTGGACCACCGCTGGCTGCTGCCGTTCTCCGCGCTCACCGGCGCCGTGCTCGTCACCGCCTCGGACGTCCTGGGGCGCGTGATCGCCCGGCCCGCCGAGATCGACGTCGGCATCATCACCGCACTCGTCGGGGCGCCCGTGCTCATCGCGATCGTGCGTCGTCAGAAGGTCAGGGAACTGTGAGCACGCTGACGCCGGTGCGCCCGTCGGGCGTCGAGATCGTGGCCGGCGGCCGACGCAGTCGAGGGCGCCGCCGGCGGATCGTCCTGTGCGCGATGGTGCTCGTCGCCGTGGTCCTGTTCGCCACGACGTTGATGGTCGGCAAGACGGTCTACTCCCCCGCCGAGGTGCTCGGTGTGATCCTCGGGCAGGACGTGGCCGGCGCGTCGTTCACCGTCGGGCGCCTGCGCCTGCCGCGGGCCGTGCTCGCCGTGCTGGCCGGGATCTGCTTCGGCATCGGCGGCGTGACCTTCCAGACCATGCTGCGCAACCCGCTCGCCTCGCCCGACATCATCGGGATCAGCTCGGGCGCCAGTGCGGCGGCGGCGTTCGCGATCGTCATCCTGGGGCTCGGCGGTGCGCAGGTGTCGGTGTTCGCGATCGTCGTCGGCATCGCGGTGGCACTCCTCATCTACGTCCTGGCGTACCGGGGCGGTGTGGTGGGGACCCGGCTCGTGCTGATCGGCATCGGGATCGCGGCGACGCTGGACGCCGTCACCAACTACATCCTCAAATCCGCGCCGCAGTGGGAGCTGCAGGAGGCGATGCGCTGGATCACCGGCAGCCTCAACGGCGCCTCGTGGGACAGCGTCGTCCTGGTGCTCGCGGCGTGTCTGGTGTGCGTGCCGATTCTGCTACTCAAGGCGCGCGACCTGTCGATGCTCGGTCTGGGCGACGACACCGCCTCCGCGCTCGGCGTCCGGACCGAGCGCACGCGGATCCTGCTCATCGTGGCCGCCGTGGGGCTGATCGCGTTCGCCACCGCCGCCACCGGCCCGATCGCCTTTGTGGCGTTCCTGTCCGGCCCCATCGCCGCCCGCATCGTGGGCCCGCACGGCTCGCCGCTGATCCCGGCCGCGCTGGTGGGGGTCGTGCTGGTGCTGGGCGCCGACCTCGTGGGGCAGTTCGCCTTCGACACCCGGTTCCCCGTCGGCGTGGTCACCGGCGCGCTCGGCGCCCCGTACCTCGTCTACCTCATCGCCCGCACCAACCGCACCGGAGGCTCACTGTGACCGCCGACCACACGCTGCACGCCGAAGAGCTCACCCTCGGCTACCGCGAGCGCACCGTCATCCACGATCTGGATCTCGAGGTGCCGGCCGGCCGCCTCACCGCGATCGTCGGCGCGAACGCGTGCGGCAAGTCCACGCTGCTGCGGTCGATGTCGCGGTTGCTCACGCCGAGCGCGGGCCAGGTGCTGCTCGACGGCAAGAGGGTGCACCGGATGCCCGCCAAGGAACTCGCCCGCACGCTCGGGCTGCTCCCCCAGTCGCCCCTCGCGCCGGAGGGGATCACCGTGTCCGATCTGGTGGGGCGCGGCCGCAACCCGCACCAGGGGATGCTCTCGCGCTGGAGTAGGGACGACGACGAGGCCGTCGCCGCCGCGCTGGAGGCCACCGGCTCGCTCGAGCTGGCGGACCGGGCGGTCGATGAGCTCTCCGGCGGCCAGCGCCAGCGCGTGTGGATCGCGATGGCCCTGGCCCAGCAGACGGATCTGCTGCTACTCGACGAGCCGACGACCTTCCTCGACGTGGCGCATCAGGTCGAGGTGCTCGACCTGCTGGTGGACCTCAACCGCGACCGTGGGACGACCATCGTGATGGTCCTGCACGACCTCAACCTGGCCGCCCGCTACGCCGACCACCTGGTCGCGATCGCCGATGGCCGCGTGCACAGCGCCGGGCCGCCCGACGAGGTGCTCACGGCAGAGACGGTCCGTGCGGTGTTCGGACTCGAGTGCGAGGTGATCCCGGACCCCACGTCCGGCCGGCCGCTCATGCTGCCGCTGGGGCGGCACGGGACACTCGACGAGTTCGCCGCCGGGTCACGAACGGCGACCTGCCCGGTCATCTGACGACCGTCGGTGACGCATGCCACACTCGGGCCATGGGGCAATTCCCGCGCGCGATCATGGCAGCCTTTCTCCGGAACAGGCGAGCCGCCCGCTCCCCGATCCTGTTGTATCGGTACGGGCTGGGGTGGCTACTCGGTTCACGGCTGATGCTGCTCGAGCACACCGGCCGCAGGTCCGGCCTGCCCAGACAGGTCTGCATCGAGGTCGCCGAGCGGCCGGCACGCGATGTCCTGGTGGCCGCGAGTGGTTTCGGCCGATCCGCCCAGTGGTACCGGAACCTGGAGGCCGATCCGAGGTGCCGGGTCAGCTCCGGCACCATCCGCCGCCGCCCCGCCACGGCCAGACTGCTCTCGGCAGCCGACTCCGAGGCAGCGCTCGCTCGCTATAAAACACTGCATCCGATGTCATGGAAGCTCCTACGCCAGGTACTGGTGGACGACTTCGGCCAGGATGCGGATTCCATCCCGATGGTCGAGTTCCATCTCCACTGACGCGCACAGTTGTCGAGGGATCAGTCCCTCGGAGCACCCGCCCAGCCGGGTCCGCGAACGAGATAGCTGGCGCGATCCCGCCAGGTGCGCGACCGGAACACGTCGCGGGCGATCGCGCCCCACTCGTGCGTGGCGATCCGCAGAGGGTTGAACGTGTCGATGTTCGTGGTCAGGCCGTAGACGGCCCGCTCCCCTTCGGGCTCGTAGGTCCCGAACAGCCGATCCCACACAATGAGGATGCTGCCGTGATTGCGATCGAGGTAGCGGCGGTTGCTGCCGTGGTGCACGCGGTGTGCCGAGGGCGAGTTGAACACCTTCTCCAGCGGCCCGATCGATCGCACGGCCTCGGTGTGGATCCAGAACTGGTAGATGAGGTTGACCGCCCGCGCGTCCTGCACGATCGCCGGCCGAACCCCCAGCAGCGACAGCAGCCCGTACGGCACGGACACGGTCAGCGCCTCGGCCACCGGCTGGCGCAGCGCGGTCGACAGGTTGTAGCGCTCACTCGAGTGGTGCACGACGTGCATGGCCCACAGCCACCGGCTCTCGTGCGACAGCCGGTGGTTGCAGTAGTAGATGAGGTCCCATCCGAGAATCGCAGCGGCGTAGGCCAACGGCCCCGACCCCAGGTCGAGGGGGCTGCGGGCGAACAGTTTCTTGGCGGCGGTCTGCGCGCTCCACAACGTGGACGCGGTGACGACGGTCGAGGCCACCGCCGTGACCGCGGAAGCGCCGGTGATCCGGCGTAGTGCGGGCGGAAGCGCCGCGGCGGGCTCACCGACCGAGGCCGGGGCCGGGGCCGAGCCGGACGACGACTCCGTCACCGAACCCGCCTCCAGCAGCCCGGTGCTGCGGTTTCGGCGGATCACGTCGCCGGCGGTGGTCGCGGCCGCGGCGGCCACGGTCAGGCCCATGAGGGCTTTGGCGTACCGGCCGGTTCGCGGGGTGAGCGGCGCCAGGATCTTGTCGGTGATGTACGGGGCGATCAGGCTCCCGATTCCCATCGACAGGCTGGCCAAAGTGTCGGCGAGTTCGTAGTCGCCGGCCCGCGCGTCCTCGGCGGGGTGACGCTTCTGCCACGCGTATTCGGCGACCATCGACCCGACGAACCCGGGGATCGCCAGCACTGTCAGATCCAGCTTCATGGCCACAGGATAAGCGACGCGTGACGGCGGTCACGGCTCGGCGGCGGGAGCCGGCACGGGCCGCGTAATTTTTGCCGCCGGCAAGAGAAGAACTCACAGCCAACCCGAAGGTGACATCCAGTCACCCTGCAGGCGCCGTTCATAGTGTCGCTTTCATGAAGCACACCACCGCATCGACCAGAGCCCGCCGGCCACGCCGCCGGGGCGCCCTCCACCTCGC
Organism: Dietzia sp. NPDC055340; assembly: GCF_053645335.1. Taxonomy (NCBI): domain Bacteria; kingdom Bacillati; phylum Actinomycetota; class Actinomycetes; order Mycobacteriales; family Dietziaceae; genus Dietzia; species Dietzia sp. NPDC055340. Next base: position 206,945 of record NZ_JBSHML010000005.1, read on the forward strand.
CTCGCTCGCGCTGATCGGCGGGCTCACACTCACCGCGTGCGCCCCGGGAGGCCCCGACGATGCCGCGATGGTGGCGACGGCCCAGACCTCCACTGAGCAGACGTCTGTATCGGGGGCAGGCTTCTCATCGTCGTCCTCCGTGGACGCGACCACCACGACCGAGACGATCTCCGCCACCCGGACCGCCGCGGAGGCGTTCATGGCCACACTGTCCGACGAGCAGGTCGAGACGCTGACCTACGGCTACGACGACGAGACCAGGTCCACCTCCTGGTCCAATTTCCCCGTGACCTTTGTCGAGCGCGCCGGGTTGAACCTGGCAGAGCTGACCGACGAGCAGAAGTCCGCCGCCCTCGGCGTGCTCGAGGGCCTGCTGAACGACGAGGCGTACCAGACGGTCGTGGGCATCATGAACGGCGACCAGTATCTGCTGGACAACAGCACCAGCTCCGAGGATTCGCTGGGCCAGTACTACATCGCGATCTTCGGTGACCCGTCCGACACGGAGGCGTGGGCGGTCCAGTTCGGTGGCCATCACCTCGGGATCAACGCCGATCTGAACGGCGCCGAGAACTCCATCACCTTCGCTCCTACGCACCTCGGCGTGCAGCCCGCGGTCTACACGGACGCCAGCGGGCAGGAGATCCAGTCGTTCGATGCGATCTACTCCTCGGCGTTCGCGTTCTTCGACAGCCTGACCGACGAGCAGCGCGAGGCGCTCTACCAGGGCGAACAGGTCGAGTCGATGGTGTGCGCACCCGGCGGTACCTGCGACTTCCCGACCGGCACCGGTCTACTCGGAGCAGATCTCACGGACGAGCAGAAGAGCCTGCTGCTGGGGGTCATCGCGAACTGGGCCGGCATGGCGGATGAGGAGACCACCGCGGCGACGCTCACCGATATCGAGGCCACCCTCGACACCACGTACATCAACTGGTCGGGCGCCACCGAGTACGACATGTCCACCGGCGACGGTATCTACTTCCAGATCTCCGGCCCGGACGTCTACATCGAGTTCGCCGCCCAGCAGGGCTCGGCCGGGGCGGATGTCGACGGCGTGACGACTTCCGGCTGGGGCCACGTCCACACCATCTACCGCGACCCGACCGACGACTACGCTGGCAGCGTGACCCAGCAACAGTCCTCCGGCCCCGGCGGCGGATCCGGTGGCTCCGGCGGCGATGGCGTGCCGGGGGCCGGGGGTCCCGGGGGCGTACCGCCCGAGGCACCGTAAGTCGCAGCGCGGAGGGCCGCCGCGTGACCCGGGAGCCGTAGCGTAGGTGCCGTGACCACCCGGGAGCCGTCGTGCAGCCGCTGATCCGCGCGGCCAGCCTGCGCGGGTTCGACGCGCTCGTCACCGAACTCGGCGGCGACCCAGGCCGTCTGCTCGAGAGATTCGACATCGCGGCGGACGTCCTCGAACACGACGACGGGCTGCTGTCGATCACCGCGCACGACCGGATGCTCGACGCCGCCGCGGCCGAGCTGCACTGCCCGGACCTGGGCCTGCGGCTGGCCGAGCGGCAGGACCTGACGATCCTCGGTCCGGTGGCCCGCGCGGTGCGCACGTCGGCCACCGCGACCGAGGCGCTCGACGCGGCCGCCCGCTTCCTGTTCGTCCACAGCCCGGTCCTGACCATCGGCGTGGACGACGACCCCTGGGGCCGGCGCGGGGTCGTGGCGCTCACGTACCGCAAGGAGGTCTCCGAGTCGCCGTACTCGCCGCAGGCCGTCGAACTCGGCCTGGGCGTGTTCTACCGGGTCGCCGTGCAGCTGCTGGGCCGGTCCACCGGGTTGCGGTCGGTCGAGATCCCCCACGGGCCGCTGTCCCCGGTGAACCGATACCTCGACTTCTTCTCGGCGGACGTGAAGTTCGACCGGCCGGTGGCCGCCCTGTGCGTGGACGCCCGTGTGCTGGACTCGGCCTTCGAGACCGCGGACGAGGAGATCCGCCGGGCTGCGGTCGAGCACCTCGCCGGCGCCTACTCGGACCCCGCGGACTCGATCGCGACCCAGATCCGCCGGATCGTGAGCGAGAGCCTTCCCGGCTCCATTCCTTCACTTTCGGAGGTGTCGAGGACGCTTCATCTCCATCCGCGGACTCTTCAGCGGCGCCTCGTCGTCGTCGGCACTTCTTTCGGACAGATCGTCGACGACCTGCGCCGCGACCGCGCGCACCGGTACATCACCACCACCGACCTGTCCTTCACGCAGATCGCCGACCTGGTGGGCTTCGCCGAACAGGCCACGCTCAGCCACGCGGTGCGGCGGTGGTTCGGCGTCTCCCCCAGGCGGCTCCGCCACCAGGCCAGGTTGTCGCGCTGACACAAGTTTTCTGACGGCGGCCATCCGATCCTGGAACGATGACCACGCAGCAGCACACCCCGCAGGCGGGCACCGCGACGACGCTCGAGGAGATCGGTGCCCGCTCTATCCCCGAGTTCGACGGGGTCCACGACATCTGGCCCCGCGGCGAGCGTCTTCGCGCGATCCGCGCCGCCGCGACCGAGTACAAGCAGCGCTTCGTCCAGCAGGGGCAGGTGCGCGCCGTGAAGTCCGTCGACGTGGCCGGTGCGCCGTACCCGGTCAACTACGCGTTCGACAACGCCGTGTCGGTGCCCAGCCTGCCGCTCATCACGATGATCAACCGCATGGTCGTGGTGCAGTACGACGATTTCAACGGCCGCCCCCGCACGCTGGTGTTCGAGCCGACCGTTCCCGCCGGCTCGGCCGAGGCGCCGTTCTACAACAACCTGCAGAAGATGGTCGACAAGATCCCCGGCGGCCAGCTCGCCAGCAAGGTGATCCTCAAGTACTTCAACGAGCCGGACGTGGCGTTGGCCAAGGTGGGCCTGACGCCTGCGGACGTGGACTTCTGCACGTTCGACCACCTGCACGTGCAGGACCCGCGGATGATCCTCGGCTCCACCGAGACGATCCCCGGCGACTCCGCCCCGCGCGAACCGCTGTTCGGCGACGCGAGGATGCTCGTGCACCGCCGCGAGCTGGCGACCCTGCAGGACCTGCACCCGATGCAGTGGGCCTGGTACGTCGAGGACGGCCTCGGCGGCGTGGACCCGAGCAAGTTCGCACTCTTCGACGGCGACATCGAGCTCGGCCCCGGCATCGCCCTGTTGTGGACGCCCGGCCACACAGACGGCAACCATTCGCTGGTCATCAACACCCCGGACGGCGTGTGGGTGTCCTCGGAGAACGGCATCTCGCTGGACAACTGGCAGCCGGAGCTGTCGAAGATCCCGGGCGTGCGCCGCTACCGCGAGCAGTACGGTCGCGAGATCTGCCCCAACGCCAACACCCTCGAGGACGCGCTGGATCAGTACGACTCCATGATCAAGGAGAAGACCATGGCGGATACGTGCCCGGCCGATCCGCGCTGGCTGCAGATCCTGCCGTCGACCGAGCTGGCGCCGTGGAAGCGGTTCTGGCCCGTGGTGCCCACGTACTGCCACGGCGGGATCTCGTACGGCCGCATCGAGTCGGGTCTGAAGGACGAGAAGTGACGACGACGACAACACGGCCCGGCGCCCTCGTCACGGGTGCTGGTCGCGGGCTGGGCCGGGCGATCGCCGAACTGCTGGCCGATCGCGGGTACCTGGTCATGGTCACCGATCTCAGTGGCGAGGCCGCCTCCGCCGCGGCCGCGGAGATCGGGCGTGGGGCGCTCTGGGCTGAGGTCGACGTGCGCGAGCACACGCAGGTCGAGCGGGCGCGCGATGAGCTGATCGCCGCGGCCGGGTCGCTGAAGGTGTGGGTGAACAACGCCGGCGTGCTGGTCACGGGGCCAGCGTGGGAGCAGTCGGAGGAGCTGCGCAAGCTGCACCTGGACGTCAACGCGCTGGGCACGATCAACGGCACGGTCGCGGCGATCGACGCGATGCGGGGCGGCGCCGGCCCGGGCCCCGGTGGCCACATCATCAACATCGCATCGCTCGCCGGCATCTCGGCTGTTCCCGGTGAGGCCGTGTACGCGGCGTCCAAGCACGCGGTGATGGGATTCTCCAGCAGTACCGTGGCCGATCTGCGGCTGGCCGGGGTGAAGAACATCGACATCTCGTGCGTGTGCCCGGACGGCATCTGGACGCCGATGCTCTACGACAAGCTCGAGGATCCGCAGGCGGCACTGTCTTTCTCCGGTGTGCTGCTCCAGCCCGAGGACGTGGTGAAGGCGGTCGGCAAGGTGCTCGACAAGCCGCGGCCCGTCACGGCGATCCCGCATTGGCGCGGGGCGATCGCCCGGCTGGGCGCGGCGTTCCCGCGACTCGGCTCATCGGCGCTGCCGCTGCTCGCCGCGCAGGGCCGGCGGGTGCAGAAGAAGCTGCTGCGCACGAACGGGCCCGCCCGGCGATGACCTTGACGACCCGCGACGCCGTCACCACCCACCGCTCCCCCAGCCCGACGGCGCGGTTCCTCTACTGGGGCTCCCGCGCGACGCTGCGGCACGTGTACCGGGCGTGGCCGTTGACCGAGTCCGGCATCCGTGGCCTGGGCGCCGTCGAGCGGGGTTTCGCCCGGCTGCCCCAGGCTCCGGGTGTCGCAGTGGAGTCGGGTTCGCTCGGCGGTGTCCCGGTGGTCACCACGACACCGCGGTCGGGTGCTGCCGGCTCCGACGTGTCGGTGCTCTACCTCCACGGCGGGGCGTTCGTGTTCTGCGGTCCGGGCACGCACGCCCGGCTGTGCTCGAGTCTCGCCGTCCACCTCGACGCCCCGGTCCACGCGGTGCGGTACCGCAAGCTTCCCGAGGTGGACCTGGCTTCGCTGATCGACGAGGTCTACGCCGCCTACCGCTGCCTCGCCGAGCAACTGCCCGACGATCATCGGATCGTGGTGGCCGGGGATTCGGCCGGTGGGTTCCTCGCCGCCAAGATCTGCGAACTGGCAGCGCTCGACGGCGTGCGGGCGCCTGCCGCGATGGTGGGGTACTCGCCGTTGTTCGATCTCGATCGCGAGGTCCGCGACGGCTCGTGGTTCACCCGCGATGCCTACCAGCCGGCGAGGACCGTGCAGCGCGCCCAGGCCCTGTGGTCGCGCGGGCCGGCCGACATCCGGGGCGCGCGGTCCATGCTCGAAGTGGACCCGGAGGCCTTTCCGCCCACGTTCATCACACTGGCTGCAGGCGAGCTCGTCGAGGGGGGTGCGCTTGCGTTGACTGAACGCCTCCACGCTGCCGGGCGCACGGTCGAGACGCACCGCTGGCACACGGCCGTCCACGCCTTCCCCGTGCTCGACGGGCTGGCACCGGAGAGCCGGAGAGCGCGCGAACTGACGGTGGAGTTCCTCCGGAAGGTGCTGGCGTAGACCGCGACCTCCTCGACGTCATCACGGCCTGAGAGTCCCTCCGAAAGCAGCTCGCCGAGTGGTCTCACCGACTCACGTTCGCCCAGCACACGCGCTGCGGAAACCCGGATCTCCGACCAATCGTCACGGGGATTCGGTCGCGCGGGCCTACGCTCGACCAGCGGACGACCCCGTTTGCCGGAAGGAGCCCGACGATGCCCGAATGGCTGGCGGCCGGCGGTGCCGGACTTCTCGCCGGCGGCGCACTCCTCCTCGGGAGCGCGATCGCCTGGCTCGTGGCAGTGCCCGCGCGCGTGGTCGCCGTGGTGATGGCCTTCGGCTCGGGCGTGCTGATCTCCGCGTTGGCGTTCGAGCTCGTGGAGGAGGCGATGGACCAGGGCGGCCTGGCCGCCACGGCGCTGGGTTTCCTCGTGGGCGCTCTGGTCTACGTGGGACTGAATCTGCTGCTGGCCCGCCGCGGCGCGCGACACCGTAAGCGCTCGGGCGGGCAGCAGCCGTCGGATTCGGACAGTGGCGCGGCGATCGCCATCGGCGCCCTGATCGACGGCATCCCCGAGTCGATGGTCCTCGGCCTGAGCTTCCTCACCGGAGGTGGCCTCAGCGTGCCGATGCTCGCCGCGGTCTTCATCTCCAACGTCCCCGAAGGGCTGTCCAGCACGGCCGGCATGAAGAGGGCCGGGCGCCGGCCCGGCTACGTGTTCGGCGTGTGGGGCGGTATCGCGGTCGCCTCGGGACTGGCGGCGCTGGCCGGCTATCTGCTCCTGGACGGCGCGCCCGCCAGCGTGCTTGCCTTTGTCAACGCGCTGGCCGCGGGGGCGATCCTCGCGATGATCACCGACACGATGATCCCGGAGGCCTTCGAGAACGCCGCTGTCTACTCGGGACTCATCGCCACGCTGGGCTTCCTCGCCGCGTTCAGCCTGCACTCACTCGGATGACGCTCCCCCGCCCGCGCGCGTTCCGTGCCGGTCGGCGCCAAGCTGCTGCAGTACACGGCGCAGCCGGTCGATGCCGCCGAGGCGCTGCGCATCGGCCTGGTCGAGGCTATTTCCGAGGACGACGACCCGCTGGGGCTGGCCTTGGAGGTCGCCGGGCAGATCGCCGTGAACTCTCCCCGCGCGATCCGCAGCGTCAAGCAGTGCGTCGACCGCGGGCTGGACCTGGACCTACCCGCCGGTCTCGAGTTGGAACGCGAGCTGTGGATCGACCTCATCCCCGACGGTGATCTCACCGAGGGCGCGGCCGCCTTCTTCGACAAGCGGGATCCCGTCTACCCCGACTGACCGCCGGGTCCGTGCACCGCTGCGCCGACCGCGCCCACGAGCTGGTCGGCCAGCGGGTGCGCGTTGTCGATGAACGCCGCCGGGCTGCCGATAGGTGCGGCCACCGTGATCGTCGAGTCGCCCTGGTAGACCTGCCCGGTGATCAGGTGCCGCCAGGTGCCCGGCGGCAGGGACACCGCGACCTCGGTCTGGCCAGGCGCCATCACCGGCGCCACGAGCAGGGAGCCGCCCAACATGAATTGGTCGTCCGCTCCTGCGGCGGCGGTGCCGGGGTGGGTGAGCCACATGTGCCGGATCGCCGGGACCCCGGTACGGGCGGCCTCGTCCAGAACCTCGGCCCGATAGGGCGCAAGCGCCGCGAAGATCCGACTGTTGCGGGCGAACGCGTCGATCTCCTCGGGGTCGAAGACCTGACGGTTGACCGCCGGCCGGTTGCCCTCGTGGCTGCGGAACATCGGGCCGAACGCTGCGTACTCACCCCAGCGGGCGAGCAGTTCCGCGTCGCGGACGTAGTCGGTCAGCTGCAGGTTCACCGAGGTGTAACCGCCGATGTCGGAGTGGACGACCGGCCAGCCCGACACCCCGGCGGCGAACGTCCCGGCGAGCGCCGAGGCGAGTCCGTCCTCCTCCGACCAGCCGACCATCTGGTCGCCGTTCCAGAACGCCGGACTCTGCGAGTCCATCCCCGAGGTGCCGGCGCGGAACCAGGTCACGCAGTCGGGGCGTCCCGCCTTCTCGCAGCCCTCACGCACGACCTCCGACCACAGGCGGGGCCAGGCGTTGTGCATGAGGGTGGCGTCACCGTCGTGAAGGACGGCATCCATCGGCAGCGCCTCCCCGAAGTCCGCCATGAATCCGTCGACCCCGTTGGCCAGCACCTCCTCGGCGATGACCGTGGACATCCAGTCCCGGCCCGCCGGGTTGGTGAAGTCCACGAGCGCCGCCGAGTACCCGCCCTGGTCGACCATGTAGGGGTTGCCGTCGGGCGCGCGCACCAGCAGCCCGGCGTCCCGCGCCTCCGCCCACAGGTTGCGGATCCCGGGGTCGTTCTTGGGAGCGGCGTCGACGAGCCACGGGTTGACGTAGGTGGTGGTCCGGATGCCGCGATCATGCAACTCACCGACGAGCTGCTCCCACCCCGGGTACCGCTGCTCGTCCAACTGCCACGTCCACCACAGGCGATCGCCGAAGTCCGTGGTGCGCTGCCCGGTCCAGTCCTGGAGCCACACGCCCGCCACCTCGGTTCCGGAGGCCTCCAGCCTGTCCACGGTCTCCCGCACCGTGTCCGTGCCGCCCTGGATGCCGACGATCGCGCCCTGCTGGGTCCAGTCGGCCAACCGCGGCCGCTCCACCGAACCCTGCTGCGTGGCGATCAGGTGCGCCGGGGTGTCGCCGCGGGTGAGCTCGAGCCGCATCGACGGGGCCCACACCTCGAGGCCGACCCGGTCGGGAGTGCGGGTGTCGCCCACCGCGAACGCGTGCGCGGCCTCGTCGTCCGGGTCCACCCGGACGCCCTGCAGGTCGCCGGTGACATACGACGGCCACGCCGCGTAGGTCATCGAGGTGGTCCCGCCCGCCCCGCCGTTGGTGACGTCGGCCAACAGGGTCAGCGGCTGTTCGCCGCGGCCGACGCCCTGTTCGCGGGCGACCACGGGGACGAGCCGGCCGTCGAGGTTGAAATCGTCGAACTGTTCGCCGAAGCCGTGCACGCCTGCGCCGGCCGACCGGCCGCCGATCCACTGCAGGACCGGGTCGTCGCCGCCTGCCGAGGTGGCGCCGGTGTCGACGTCGGCCGCTACCCCGCCGTCAGCGCGCTCGGTGAAGCTCACCGTGAACGGGACCGCACCGTCCGCGGAGACGAGGTCGCCGGTGAGAGTGACGGATCCCGGGGCGGCCTCCACCCCGGTCAGCTGCTGGGCCGTCCACTGTCGATCGTGGTTCACGTCGGCCCAGAAGTATCCTCGGTGCTCCTCCCAGGAGACGTGCCCTGTCCCGGCGGACAGGAAGGCTGCGCCCGGGGCGTTCGACCACACGGTCTGCTCGCCCTCGACCACCCGCACCGCGCCGTCCTCGACGACCACGGAGTGCGCGCCCAGCGGGTGCACGCCGACCGCGCCAGGGTCGACGGTGAGCCCGCTGGGAGACATCACCTCGAGGTGATCGGTGGGCACGCCCAGGAGATCGACGCTGGCCGCTCCCCCCAGCGCGAGAGATCCGGTCACTGCGGTACCGACGGCGCTCAGCGCCCACCTACGAATTGTGTCGCCCATCACACCGGGCACTCTAGCGGTCGATCACGCCTATGAAAAATAATCCATCATTCGTCCAGCGCACAGCTTTCGCCTGGGCCGGAGGGTCAGGCGCGCGAGTCCTGGCCCGGTTGGCTGGTGACCGTGGTCAGCAGGAACACGCTGTCCTCGAGCGCCAGCACCGAGTGCCGCTCGTGGGTGAGGATCCAGAGTTCGCCCTCGCCGAACTCGCCCTGGGATTCGTTGTCCAGATCCACGCGGACCCGCCCCCGGAGGACCTGCAGGCTCGCGGCCGGCGGGGAGTTGTGCTCGGCCAGCCGGACCCCGTCGCGCAGGGCGATGACCGACTGACGCAGGGGCCCGTCGTGAGCGACGAGCTCGGCGCTGCGTCCGTGCTCCTCGGCGCGTGCGGTGGCCAGGTGGGACTCGGCCAGTTCCTTGAGATTCGCCATGATCGACCTTTCCGAAGCCGGGCAGATGGGGCGCCGTCCGCTCGGCCGCGGAGGGCGTGTCCTCAACGTACCTATGCCGGACGGCCCTGGCTTCCGAAGCGATCAGTCCTCGTCCGCCACGACGCCGCGCAGGCCGTCGGCCCCGAACAGCGGCTCGAGCATCGAGGAGAAGTCGGGGCCGCGGCGGAGCATCTGGCCGCCGTCGACGTTGATCACCTGCCCGGTGATCCACGTCGAGCCTTCGCCGAGAAGGAACGCGGCGGCCTCCGCAATGTCCTCGACCCGGCCGACCCGCGGGAGCGGGGTGTTGACGCGGTAGTCCTCGGCGATCGCCGGGTCGGACAGGATCGGCGCCACCAGATCGGTCTCGATCAGGCCCGGGCGGATGCCGTTGACGCGCACGCCGCTCGCGCCCAACTCGTCAGCGGCGAGCCCGACCAGATGGTCGACGGCCGACTTAGTCACCCCGTAGGCGCCGAACCACCGGTGGGTGTTGCTCGCGGCGATCGAGGAGATCGCGACGAACGAACCGCCGCCGCGGGCGACCAGCGCTCGCGCTGAATGCTTGAGGGTGAACATCATGCCGTTGACGTTGAGGTCGACGGTCCGCTTCCAGGCCTCGGTGTCCATCTGGGTGAGCGGGCCGATCGTCTCGCTGCCACCGGCACAGGCCACCACACCGTCGAGCGCGCCCCCGTGTTCGACCGCCGCCGCGACCGCCGCGGCCACCTGGCCCTCGTCTGTGACGTCGGCGGCGTGCGCACGGACGGCGTCGGCACGTCCGGAGTTCTCCGCGATCCGCTGCGCTGTCTCCGCTAGCCGCTCGGCGCCCCGGCCGACGATCGTGACCTTCGCGCCGCGGCGCACCAGCTCTTCTGCCACCCCGGCGCCGATGCCGCTTCCCCCGCCGGTGACCAGGACGGACTTCCCCTCAAAGCTCATGCCCGCAGCGTAGAACGCGTTCCAGTTCCGTGGGGGCGGTTCGGAACCGCGGGCGCATATTGCGAGACCGCGGATTCCGTTACCTCCCATTCACAGAAGCTTCCATTGCCGTACCGCCGGTCTCGTAATACCCGGCAACCTTGCCCGCCTTGAATGGCTGTCGTTCCCGCCCCTGTCACGAAAAGGCCATCCCATGAAGTCACGTCTGCTCCCCGCGCTCGGCGGCGCCGTCGTCGTCGGCACCCTCGCCCTCACCGGCTGTTCCTCGTCCGCCGACGCGGCGCAGGACGACCGCACCATCCGGTTCGCGACGCTGCCCATCAGCGACGACCCCAACGCCGAGACCCCGGTCGAGGAGATCGCCGCCCTGCTGGCCGAGGAGACCGGCTACGAGGTGGAGATCACCGACGTCCCCAACTACTCGGCCGTGATCGAGGCCATCCGATCCGGGCACGAGGACATCGGGATCATGAGCGCCTTCCCCACCGCCATGGGCGTCAACACCGGCGAGGTCGATCCGCTCGTGGCCTGGCCGGGCGACGACTCCCCCGTCGCACGGTGCGTCGTGCTGGCCGACTCCCCGATCCGCACCCTCGAGGACATCACCCCGGACGACACCGTCGCCTTTGCCGACCCGGCCTCCAGCTCCGGCTACTTCATGCCGGTGTACATGCTCGACCGGGCCGGACTCACCCAGGGCGAGGACTACGAGGTCCTGTTCTCCGGCGGCCACGACCGCAGCCAGCTCGCGCTGAAGAGCGGCCAGGTGGACGTGACCTGCACCGCCGCGATTTTCACCGACATGGCCGGCCAGGGCAGCCCCTACTTCCCGTTCGAGGAGGGCGAGACCCGCGTGATCGGCGAGAGTCCCGCCATGCCGGTCTCGCTGGCCGTGCTGGGCAACCAGAAGATGAGCGAGGACAAGCGCACCGCGCTGCTCGAGGCGCTGCCGGTGGTGTTCTCCGCCGCGAACGCCGACGCGCTCGGCACCTACGGTGAGGCGCTGCCGGAGGGTGTCGAGCCGATGATCGAGCCCGGCCCGGAGACCTTCCAGACCCTGGTCGACATCGCGGCCGTGGCCGGCGTGGACATCTCGGACCTCGAGTGATCGGGACAGGATCCGCCGCCATGACCTCCTCCAACCCCGTCCTCACCAGACCCGCCACCATCCCGGCGACCTCCGCCTCCTCCGCCTCCTCCGCCGGTGCCGCCGCGGGTCCCGCGCACACGCCCCTCGGCCCGCCGCGGGTACGCGTGCGCGAGCTGTCCGTGCGCTACGCCCCCGACGCCCCGTTGGTTCTCGACCGGGTCGACCTCGAGCTGCACCCCGGCGAGACCGTAGCTCTGCTCGGCTCCTCCGGGTCGGGAAAGTCGACCCTGATGAAGTCGCTGACCGGCTTCGCGCCGATCACCTCCGGAACAGTGACGATCGACGGCGCCGACGTCGCCGACCTCACCGGCCGCGGGCTCCGGCAGCTGCGCTCGAACGTCGGTCAGGTGTTCCAGCAGTTCAACCTCATCGGCCGACTGTCGGTGCTGACCAACGTCCTGCTCGGATCCCTGCACCACGCGGGCCCGCTCAACCGGTTCGGCACCTTCCGGGCCGTCGACCGGCAGCGTGCCTACGAACTCCTCGAGCGGGTCGGGATCGCCGACAAGGCCCTGGTCGAGGCGCGGCAGCTGTCGGGCGGCCAGCAGCAGCGGGTCGCGATCGCGCGCGCCCTCATGCAGAAGCCCCGGTGCATCCTCGCCGACGAGCCGGTCGCCTCGCTCGATCCCCGCACCAGCCACACCGTCCTGCACCTGTTGCAGTCGATCGCCCGGGACGAGCAGGTCCCGGTCCTGGTCAGCCTCCACGTGCTGCCGCTGGCGCTCGAGCACTCCGACCGGGTCATCGGGCTCCGCGAGGGCCGGGTCCTCATCCAGGGCCGGACCGCCGACCTGGACGCCGAGGCCCTGTCCGCGGTCTACGACCACGAGGAGGAGCAGGCATGAGTCGGCCCCAGACATTGACCGCCAAGCCCGGCGGCACCCGCGCACCCGAGGAGACCGCCGAGGTCGAACGCCAGCTACAGGCGTTCCGTATCCCCCGGGCCCGGTTCACGGCCGGCGTCGTCGTCGCCGTGATCATCTTCCTCTGGTCGGCCGACGGCGCGCAGTTCAACTTCCTCCAGCTCGGCGACGGCGCGGCCAACATGGGCGAGTACCTCGCCCGGTTGTTCCCGCCGGACTTCTCCCAGTTCCCACTGATCGTGGAACTGCTGGTCGAGACACTGCAGATGGCGATCGTCGGCACCGTCCTCGGATCGTTCCTCTCCCTGTTCATCGCGTTCGGTGCCGCCAGCAACATCGCGCCCCGATGGCTGTACTACCCGTGCCGCTGGACGATGAACATCATCCGCTCGGTGCCCGACCTCGTGCTGGCGCTGATGTTCGTCTCCGCCGTGGGCCTGGGGCCGTTCGCCGGCATCCTCGCCATGACGCTGGGCTCGCTCGGGTCGATCGGCAAGATCTTCGCCGAGGCCATGGAGTCGGTCGACCGCGGGCCCGTCATCGCGATGGAGGCCGTGGGGGCGTCCAAGCGGCAGATCATCCAGTACGCCGTGCTCCCGCAGGCCATGCCTCTGCTCACCAGCTACACCCTGCTCATGTTCGAGGGCAACGTCCGCGGCGCCACCATCCTCGGACTGGTGGGCGCCGGCGGCATCGGGCTCGAGCTCACCACCGCCATGAACCGCTACGAATACGGCCATCTCAGCGCCATGGTCCTGTGCATCATCGTGCTGGTCACGGTGATCGACCAGGCCAGCGCTCTCATCCGGAAGAGGATCCAGTAATGACCGCCACCGCACCCGTCACCGCCGCGACCGCGACCACGCCGGAAGCCACGCCCGCGTCCGCCGCTCCGGTCGCCACCACCCTGCCGCTGTCCCCGCCCGCCAACCTGCGAGACCTGGGTGGGATCGCCATCTCCGGCGGGACCACCCGGGCGGACTTCGCCTGGCGCGCCGACGACCTGTCCATGATCGACGACGCCTCCGCGACCCGCCTGATGTCCGCAGGCCTGAGCACCGTCATCGACCTGCGCTCGATCGCCGAGACCGAGATCACCGGCCGCGGTCTGCTCGGCGCGTACCCCGTCGCCTACCACCACGTGCCGTTCATGGCCTCGATCAGTTCGGCCGTGGACCACGTCGTCGACCCGTCGGAGATGTGGGACCAGTCCCGCTTCGCGCAGATGTACATCTCGCTGTTCGAGAACGCGGCGCCGCAGATCGTCACGGCGATGGCCGTGATCGCCCACGCGCCCGGCGCCGCGGTGTTCCACTGCGCGGCCGGCCAGGACCGCACCGGGGTGTTGGCCGCGGCGCTGCTGCTGGCGGTGGGGGCGGACAGCGACGCCATCGTGACCGACTACGCCGAGACCGGCCACAACATCGCCGCGGTCTCGGTCCGGGTGCGGCCGGTGATCGAGCCCATGATGGCCAGACTGGGCATGCAGATGGACGTCGCTGCCAGGGCCGCCGTGCGGACCGAGTACTCCCGGGCGCCCATGCTCGGACTCCTCGAGCACCTGCGCACCACCTACACCGATCCGCTGCAGCCGCTGTACGACGCCGGCCTGACCACGGGCCTCGTCGACCAGCTGCGCCGGCGGGCGCTCGGGGCCTGACCATGACTGCCACGCAGGGGGCCGGGCGGCGTTCCGGGCCGGGCCGCCCCCCGGAGCCCGGGCACGACGAGAAGATCATCCAGGCCACGCTGCGCCTGATCGACCAGGGCAAGCCCGTCACCGTCAACGCGGTGGTGACGGGCAGCGGGGTCTCCCGCGCCGCCGTCTACCGGCGGTGGTCCTCGCTGACAGACCTGGTCTCGGATGCGCTCGACCACGGCCGCGCCATCCCCGAGGTGGACGTCAGTGGAGATCTCCGGCAGGCGGTGCTAGAGATGCTCTTCGAGCGCCAGGAAGAAGCGCGAGGGGTGACCTACCCGCAGCGCCGGTTCCGCAAACGGCTCGAACTCGTGATGTCCGATCAGGAACTGCAGTGGGCGTACTGGACTTCCCACGTCAGTCGCCGCCGGCGCGGGATGATCGAGGCCCTGCGCGCCGGGGTCGACCGCGGCGAGTTCCGGGCGGACCTCGACGTCGAGGCGGCCCTGGACGCACTGTTGGGGGTCATCTACTACCAACTCGTGGTCCGCGGCGCGAGCCTCTCCGACCGCGAGACCGAGCTCCGCTGCCGGCACGCCCTCGACACGATCTGGCGGGGTATGCAGGCCTGACGCCGCCGATTCGACCCGGTGAGGGCGGGACCGTGGTACTTCAGGAGCCATGGACTTCCAGGAATCAATCGAGATGGTCGGGCAGGTGATCGACGCGGCGGGTGTCGCGGCGATCGTGATCGGCACGGTCGCCGCCACCGTGCTCGCCGGGTGGCGGCTGCTGCATCGCGAGCCCGGCGTGTACCGCCAGTTCCGCCGCTTCCTCGGCCGGTCCATCCTGCTCGGCCTGGAACTGCTGGTGGCCGCGGACATCATCAAGACCGTGGCCGTCATGCCGACGCTCAACGACATCGCGGTGCTGGCCGCGATCGTCGCGATCCGAACCTTCCTCAGCTGGTCGCTCGAACTGGAGATCTCCGGCCGGTGGCCGTGGCAGAAGGAGAAGGACGAGGCAAACGAGCAGGAGAACACCGGGAGCCGGTGATCGCGCGGGGCGGTCACCGGCTCGTGGCGTCGGTGCGCCGGTGTTGCGGGTCAGAGGCCGTAGGCGCCGCGGTTGCTGGCGGTGCGGCCCTCCTTGAGGACCAGGAGGATGTTGCTGTGGTCGGCCAGGGAGTCGATGTCGGCGAGGGGATCG